>QHVX01000056.1:20729-28746 GCA_003222375.1 Acidobacteriota bacterium | reverse complement strand
CTGCAGGAAAAAATGGATCGGGTCTTCAAGACCCTTCGCGGCGAGGCCGCGCTCAACGCGTGGCACATCGACAACGCGCTGAAGGAGATCCGCGTCGCGCTGCTGGAGGCCGACGTCCACTTCAAGGTCGTCAAAGAGTTCACGAATCGCGTCCGCGAAAAAGCAGTCGGCGAAAACGTCCTGACCGCTTTCTCGCCGGCACAGCAGGTCACCAAGATCGTCCGCGATGAGCTGCAGCAACTGCTGGGCGGCTCCGAGGTCGGACTGGCGCTGGTTGGGAGCCCGGCGGTCGTGATGATGGCGGGCCTGCAGGGATCCGGCAAGACCACGACGTCGGGCAAGCTCGCGTTGCACTTGAAAAATCGCGGACGCCGTCCGCTCCTCGTCCCGTGCGACGTTTACCGTCCAGCCGCGATCGACCAGCTCCGCATCGTCGCGAACAACGTGAAGGTGCCGTTCTTCGAGATCGGCGAGAACCGCGACCCGATCGACATCGCGAAAAGAGCGACGCAGGAAGCGAAGACACTTCTCTACGACTCGGTGATTCTCGACACCGCCGGCCGGCTGCACGTCGACGATGCATTGATGCAGGAGCTCGTCGCGATCAAAGAAGAGACGCGGCCGAGCGAAATCCTCTTCGTCGCCGACGCGATGACCGGACAGGACGCCGTCAAATCCGCCAAAGAATTCGACGATCGCCTCGGCGTCACCGGCATCGTTCTCACGAAGCTCGACGGCGACGCGCGCGGGGGCGCTGCGCTGTCGATCAAGTCGGTGGTCAACCGCCCGATCAAACTCGTCGGAACAGGCGAAAAGTACGAAGACCTCGACGTCTTCCATCCCGATCGCATGGCCCACCGCATCCTCGGCATGGGCGACGTGCTGACCTTGATCGAGAAGGTCGAGGCGGAGGTCGATCGCAAAGAGGCGGAGAAGCTCGCCCATCGTGTCGCGAAGGACAAATTCACGCTCGAAGATCTGCGGTCGCAGTTGCAACAGGTGAAAAAGATGGGCCCGCTATCGCAACTCGTCGGCATGCTGCCGGGCGGCGCGAAAATCAGCGAGGATCAGATCGACGAGAAGGCGATCGTGCGCATGCAGGCGATCCTCGATTCGATGACGAAAAAAGAGCGCGAGTACCCGCAGATCATCAACGGCGCCCGCAAAAAGCGCATCGCAAAGGGCTCGGGGACCACGGTCCAGGAAATCAACCGCCTGCTGAAGCAGTACCTGGCCATGAAGAAGATGATGCGGACCTTCTCGAAAGGCTTTGGCGCGAGGCGTTTCGGGAAGATGATGAAGGGGCTGCCTCCCGAGTTCCTCCAATAGGGCGACACCTTCGGTTTACCGGCAAATCTGCAACTGGTGGAAAAAATCTGCAACCAGTAGAAAATCGGGTAAAACGAAGGTGTCGCCCCATAGGAATTCCTGCAGTAGGGTCTGCCGTTTCGCGGTAGTCTAGAAAGAGGAGTTGGAATGCTGAAGATTCGTCTACGCCGAGGAGGAGCGTCGCACGCGCCGTTTTACCGCGTGGTGGTCTCCGACTCGCAGCGGACGCCCCGGGCGTCGGTTGTCGAACAGATCGGCCATTACGATCCCAAAAAGAAGCCGGCCGACGTCAAGATCGATCGCGAGCGCGTCGATTACTGGGTGAGCAAGGGCGCGCAGCTTTCGCCCACCGTCAAGTCCCTTCTCAAGAAACTGAAGTGAAAGAGCTCGTCGAGTTCGTCGCCAAATCGCTCGTGGATGATGCCGACTCCGTCAGAGTCCGGACGCACGATCGCGACCAGGCGACGATCATCGAGCTCGAGGTCGCCCCTCCCGACCTCGGCAAAGTGATCGGCCGTCAGGGCCGGACAGCGCGCGCGATCCGCACGCTGCTGACCGCGGCCGGACAGAAAACGCGACGCCGTTACATCCTCGACATTCTTGACTAGCCGCATTGCCGTCGGCGTCATTCGAAAAGCGCACGGAGTTCGCGGCGAAGCAAACGTGGAGCCGTGGACCGACTCGTTCGAGCGCTTCGAAGAGCTGTCGAATGTCATCCTCGTCTCGCCCGATGAATCGCAGACGCGGCAGGCACGAATCGAGTCGGCCCGCGAGCACCGTGACCGCGCGCTCTTGAAGTTTGCCGACATCAACTCGCCCGAAGAAATCGAATCGCTGCGCCAATGGACGATCGAGATTCCAGAACAGGAAGCGCGCAGTCTCGATGCCAATGAGTTTTTTCTGCACGACCTCATCGGACTCCATCTCGTCGACGCCGATGGCCGCGATCGTGGCGAAACGATCGACGCCTACGAAGGTGGCGGCGGCGTGCTGCTGAACGTGCGGCGCGCAGACGGCAGGATTTACGAAGTGCCTTTTGCCGAGTCGATCTGCACCGAAATCGATCTGCCCGGAAAGAGAATCGTCGTCGATCTGCCGGAGGGAATCGATGAGGATTGATGTCGTCACGATCTTCCCGCGCATGTTCGACCCACTCCTCGCCGAAGGCGTGATCGCGCGCGGCGTCAAGCAGGGGCTGATCGACGTGCGCGTGTGGGATCTGCGCGAATTTGCAACCGACAAACACCGATCGACCGATGACGAGGCTTACGGCGGCGGGCCGGGCATGGTCATGCTCGCGGAACCGGTCTTGCGCGCAGTCGAAAAAATCGGGGGCGGACACCTGGTCATGACATCGCCGAAAGGCCGGCGATTCGACCAGAATATTGCACAAGAACTATTGATGAAAAAGCATGTCGTTTTTCTCTGCGGCCGCTACGAGGGATTCGACGAGCGCGTGCGCGAGATCCTCCATCCGGAAGAGCTCTCGATCGGGGATTTTGTGGTCTCTGGCGGCGAATTGCCGGCCATGCTGATGGCGGATGCCGTCGGGCGCCTCGTCGAAGGCGTTGTCGGTAATGCTGACTCGGTCGTCGCGGACTCGTTTTACGAAGGGCTGCTCGACTATCCGCACTACACGCGTCCGGAGGAGATCCGCGGCCGTCGCGTGCCGGAGATCTTGCTCTCCGGGCATCACGAAAACATCCGCAAGTGGCGGAAGGAGCAATCGCTGCGCGAGACGCTCAAAAAGCGGCCTGATCTGTTGAAAAGCGCGGACCTCGATGAGGAGTCGAAGGCGATTCTCCGGCGCATCGAGAATGAATCGTAGCGTCGGGTGGTTCTACGGGCGCGCGAACCAAGGTAAAATTAGGCGTTCGCTGTCGAACCAACGAGGTACAACATGCCTGAAATCATGAAATTAGTCGAGTCGCGGGAGGCTCGCACAGACATCCCGAACTTCGAGCCCGGCGACACCGTCAAGGTGCACGTCAAGGTCAAGGAAGGCGACAAAGAGCGCATCCAGATCTTCCAGGGCATCGTGATCTCGCGCAAGGGAGGCGGAACCCGTCAGATGTTCACGGTCCGCAAAGTCTCGGGCGGGGTGGGCGTGGAGAGGATGTTTCCCCTCTATTCACCGTCGATCGATCGTATCGAGGTTGAACGCCATGGCCGGGTCCGTCGCGCAAAGCTCTACTACCTCCGGGATCTCCGCGGAAAAGCCGCTCGCATCGAAGAGAAGCGGGAAGCCTAAGAAGCGGAGCGTCTACGACAAACTCTTCGCGGAGTTGGCGCGCATCGCCGAGATGTCGGTGATCGAGCGCCGGCTTCGCGATTTTGGTTTTCGAGCGATCGCGGGCACTGACGAAGTGGGACGCGGCTGTCTTGCCGGTCCCGTGGTCGCCGCCTGCGTCATCCTCGACCTCGAGCCCACGCTGCTGGGCGTCAACGACTCGAAAATGCTCGACGGCATCGACCGCCTGTCCGTCTGCCGCCACATCGTTGCCCGCGCGCGTGCAGTGTCTGTCGGCGTGGTCGAGCCGCACGCGATCGACTCGATCAACATTCTGCGCGCGAGCAAGCTCGCGATGGCTGAAGCGGTGGACCAGATGCCGGTGCGTCCCGATATCCTGCTGCTGGATGCCGTCATGATCGAGTCGCTGGAGATGCCGCAGATCCCCCTGATCGAGGGCGACAAACGGAGCGTCTCGATCGCGGCGGCCTCGGTCGTCGCGAAGGTCTATCGCGATTTGCTGATGGAGTCGTATCATGACCGTTACCCCGTTTATGATTTTCGCCACAACCGGGGGTATGCGACGGAAGGCCATCAGGCCGCATTGAAGGTTCACGGCCCGAGTCCAATTCACAGGAAATCATTCGAAGGGGTAGAAGAATCGATGCTACTGTTCGGGCGGGACGCGGATGGCGATCAAGCGCGATAAGGTGATCGCCGATGCCGAGAAGCTCGTTGCCAAAGGCAAAATCGAGCCGGCCATCAAAGAGTACGAACGGCTTCTCGACGACAATCCAAACGACGTCAACACGCTGAATCGCATCGGCGATCTGTGGGTGCGCATCAACCGCACCGACGAAGCGGTCAGGACGTTCGCCAAGATCGCCGACCACTACGGCAAGGATGGCTTCTTCCTCAAAGCCATCGCGATCTACAAAAAGATCAACAAGCTCGATCCGTCGAAGCTCGATGTCTACGCGAAGCTTGCCGACCTGTACGCGAAGCAGGGTCTCGCGATGGAGGCCAAGAGCCAGTACCAGGTTCTCGCCGACTACTACATCAAGCACGGAGATCCCGGCAACGCGCTGATGATCTACCGCAAGATCTCCGAGCTCGACCCGAACGCGATCAACGTCCACGTCAAGCTCGCCGATCTGCACTCGCAAGCGGGCCAGACCGGGGAAGCGCTGAAAGAGTACGACCGCGTCGGCCGCATGCTGCTGAAGCGCGGCATGCTCGACGAAGCCGTCCAGGTCTTCAAGAAGGCGTTGAAGATCGATGCGAAGAACGTCGATCTCGTCGAGTCGCTGGTCGTTGCGCTGATCGAGGCGAAGGATTTCAGCAGCGCGCAGTCGATCGTCGAGACCGCGCTCGACACGAACAAGAACAGCCCGAAGCTCAGCGAAAAGCTCGCTGGAGCGCGCGCTGGCCGCCGATCCGAACGAACCGGCGACTCGCGAGGCGCTGGCGGAGCTCTATCTCAAGCAGAACAATCTCGATAAAGCGCTCGAGATGATCGCGTTCATCGTCGACAAGGCGCTGAGCCGTGGCGAGCGCAATGCGGCCGTCGAGGCGCTCAATCGCATTCTCAAAGTCGACCCCGGTCACGTTCCGACGCTCGAACGTCTCGTTGTGACGTATACGCGGCTGAACGAAGAGACAAACATCCTGGCCTCGATGAACAGCCTCGCCGAGGCGCACATCGCGAAGGGGCACTACGACAAAGCGTCGGTCGTGCTCGAGAAGCTGATCCAACGCGAGCCCCAGAACGCGCAACATCGCAACAAGCTGCAGTTCGTGAAGTCGAAGACGGGCGGCGGTGGCGTCGACACGATGCCGCCGCGCCGCGAAGCACCCGCACCGCCGCCGCGCCGCGAAGCACCTGCACCGCCGCCGCGTCGCGAGGCGCCATCACCACCGCCGATCATGGAAATCGAAGAGCCGGTGCCGACGATGGAGAGCCTCGAAGAAGAGGCGCCCGCGTCGATTTCGCTCGACGATCTCAATGCGTCGCCGTCGATGGATCTCGATCTCGGCGGCTTCTCTGCCGCTCCCGGTCCGCCACTCCCGATGGAATCGACGGAAACCGAGACTTCGGTGAGCGCGGAGGAGGGCGGCGACGATCTCGACTTCATCACCGAGCATTTGACCGAGGCGGAAGTCTTCGCGAAATACGGACTCGCCGAAAAGGCCACCGAACACCTGCGCGCGGTCATCGATCGCGCACCGAAACATCTGGGGGCCCACGACAAGCTGTTCCGCATTCTGCTCGACGAGGGTGATCTCGACGGCGCGCGATCGGCCGCGAATCAGTACGTCTCGCTTCTGAATGAGAAAGGCGATGCCGAGACCGTCGACGTCGTCAAGCACGAGTTCGCATTGCGCGGACATTCATTCGGCGCTCCAGCGGCCGGCAAACGTCCTGCGCCCGCAGCGGCTCCGCCGCCACCGCCGGCGAAAGAAGAGCTCAGCCTCAAAGTCGAACCGAGCCTCGATCTCGAGATTGAAGCCGAAGCTCCCGAACCTGCAGAAGAAACTGTCATAACGTTCGACACCGGCCCGGAGCTTTCGCTCGGCGAAGAGCCGCCGGCCGAGGAACAACCGTTCTTCGGAGTCGAGGCAGTTGTTTCGCCGGAGCCGGAGCTGGAAGCACAAATCGAGTTCGAAGAGGAAACGCTCAAGCCCGAGGATCTCGGGCAGCTCGATCAACTGATCGGAGGCGGCAAGCTCAAAGAAGCGCGTGCGAAGTTCGACGAGCTCGGCGCGCGTTTCCCGGGCGACAGCGACCTCGCGAAGCGCAAGAAACGCCTCGACACCGCCTTCGCGGCAGCCGAAGCAGTTGCCGCCGCCGCAAAAGCGAAAGCGGCACCGCCGCCGAAAGCGGCCGCCCCCAAACCTGCCCCGCCGCCCCCACCCAAGGCCGCGCCTCCCCCGCCCCCGCCCAAGCCGGCGGCAAAGCCGCCCGCGTTGTCACGATCTGAAATCGAAAGCGAATTGTTGTCGGCAATTCCCGACGAGGACGAATTCCCCGCCGCACCGCCCCCGCCACCGCCTCCGGCCCCCGCCGCTCCCCCACCACCCGCGCCGGTTGTGTCGGCGGCGCAGGAAGAGAATCTTTTCACCGACGAAGAGAACTTTTTCGATCTCGCCGCGGAGCTCGAATCAGAACTCGTTGCCGAAGCTGGCGAGCAGATTTCGCTTTCGGAAGACGAGCAATCGCTCGAAGAGATCTTCAAGGAATTCAAGAAGGGCGTCGAACAGCAGCTCGACAGCGAAGACTACGACACGCACTACAACCTCGGCATCGCGTACAAGGAGATGGGTCTCATCGACGAAGCGATCGGCGAGTTCCAGTTGGCTGCGAAAGACCACAAGCGCGCCGTCGAGTGCGCGTCGATGCTCGGCCTCTGCTTCCTCGAAAAAGGAATGCCGCAGCTCGCGATCAAGTGGTATCGCAAAGGCCTCGAGATGCCCGAGATCAGGGAAGAGGAGCA
The DNA here is from genome assembly GCA_003222375.1 of Acidobacteriota bacterium. Lineage (GTDB taxonomy): Bacteria > Acidobacteriota > Thermoanaerobaculia > Gp7-AA8 > Gp7-AA8 > Gp7-AA10. The sequence goes on along the minus strand of QHVX01000056.1, from coordinate 21,693 downwards.
CCTCGGCCTGCTCTACGACCTCGGATCGGCGTACGTGGAGGTCGGCGACTCTGAGAACGCCCAGAAGGCCTTCATGGAGGTCTACGGCCTGAATACCGGCTATCGCGACGTCGCCACGCGCATCAAGCAGCTCCAGGACGCGCGGTAGTAGTTAGGACGTTGGGATGTTGGGCGGTTAGGACGGCCCGCATCATGTCTGGTTTCCCTAATCAAAAAACGAGGGACCGAACCACGCCAAGAGAACGATACAAGCGATTGGCCCGAAGAAAATCAAGCCACGGATCCCAACGACTGAGAAACGACGCTGCAGCAAAAGCCAGCAGCTCGTCAAAACAAATACTGGGGCACCAAGCAAAATCATCAAGGTTCCAGGCGCTAACAAAATCGACATCGCATAGGGATCGGTTATCCCCAGACACAGCGCCATCAACATCACGACCGAACCGCCTATGCAAACGGCGTTGAGTCGGCCTGCGATATCAGGTTTCGCAATCTCTATTCGCGGAGGCATAACCGAAATACGTATCTGCGTGCCGTTTCGCCCAACACCCCAACATCCCAACCTCCCAACCGGGCGGGCGGGGGGAAGTGGGAACCAATTTCGTCCTCGAGCGTAGTTTCCTCAGATGGAGCCTGAGGACGACGGCGCGCTGGTCAGGCGCATCCAGGCGGGCGAGGAAGATGCCTTCGCGATTTTTGTCGAGAGGCATCAGCACTCGCTGATCAACTACCTGACGCACCTCACGCGTTCACGCGAGCGTGCGGAAGAAGTGGCCCAGGATGCGTTCGTCAGGTTTTATCGGAACGTGGCGAGGTGCCGCGATGAGGAGAAGCTGACGCCATATCTGTTTCGGATCGCGACGAACCTGGTGGTGACGCAGGCGCGCAGGGAGCAGCGTTGGAAACGCATTCTGCCGCTGCTGACCGCGGCGCAACCGCGAAGTGCGCCGCCGTCGGACCGGCC
>QHVX01000056.1:0-20707 GCA_003222375.1 Acidobacteriota bacterium | reverse complement strand
CCGCGCGCCGCTGGTGCTGTTCGAGATCGAAGAATGGTCGTACGACGCGATCGCGCGTGCCCTCGGATGCCGCATCGGCACGATCAAGTCGCGGATCTCGCGCGCGAGAAAGTTGATGCGGGTGCAGTTGGAATCATGGTGGATCGGAGGCAATGATGACGGACGAAGAAGTTGGCAAGGCCCTGCGGCGACTGCCGCGAGCAGCGGCGTCGCAACGCTTCAGGTCTGACGTCCTCCGCGCGACTCGCGTTGCGCCTCGCCCGAGAATGGCATGGCGAATGGTCGCGGCTACGGCGACCATGTTGATCCTCGTCTTCGGAACATACGGCGCTTCCCTCCGACATCAGCGGCAACAGCGGATCAAAGCGCTGCGTGCCGAGAGTCAGCAAATCGCGTCTGAATTGCGACGCGTGAAGGCAAAGGCCGACGAGTCTGAGCCAATCGTCGTCCTCGAAAACGGCGATACGCGCGTCATCGTTTCCAATCAGCAGTCAAAACCCATTTATTACTGAGGAGTGTCATGGTGAAAAAAGTTTCGATCTTCGCAGTGCTGATCATTGCAGCTACGTCGTTAATGGCGTTTGATGAGCCGATTCGCCGGACCGTGATCGTTCGCGACGGCAACGTCGTGTTCGACGACGGCGGACCTCTCAGCGGCAAGCGCGCGTACGTCGGCGTCTCGCTGGCGGAGCTGACTCCCGAGCTGCGCGAGTTCTTCGGCGCGTCGAAGGAAATCGGCGTGCTCGTCTCGTCCGTCGCGGAAAACGGACCGGCTGCCAAAGCGGGTGTGCGGGTGGGCGACGTGATCATGTCGGTCAACGGGAAGGCGACGGCCAACTATCGCGATCTGCGCGAGGCGATCAGAGATAGTCACGCCGGCGACAGCATCCGCATCGAGGTGATCCGCGGCAAGAGCCGGCAGACGCTCGTGGCAACGGCCGAGGAGCGCGAGATGCCGGAGTTCAAGTATTTCAATCTGAAGGAGCTCCCGCCCGGTTTGCCGCTGACGGAAGGCGTCTGGAAGAGGCATCTTCTGGGATCGCCGGAGAACGAAGATCTCCGCGCGCAAATCCGCGCGCTGGAGAAGCGGCTGCAGGAGCTTGAAAAACGCCTCCAGAAGTAAGCTTCCGCATTTCATATACAAATAGTGTTACTATTTTCCCGGCATGAATCGATCGGTGGAATCGATTCTCCGGTTCATCAACCTCACGACTTCAGGCCTCCTGGCGGGTTCGCTCGGATTCGGCGACGCCGCCCTTGTGCCTGGGTGGGAACATGAGCTGCCGAGCAACCGGCGCGGCGCGGCCGATTTCGCGGTCAAGAGCTACTTCAACGCGATCGGTCCCGTCGCGCTGGGTACAGCGGTGACGCTGGCCGTAGGATCGCGTGGCGTCAGGCCGATGAAGCGCGTCCTCGACATGGCCACCGCGGTCGGCCTCGCCGGCGTCCTCGCTGCCACGATCATGGTGACTGTGCCGATCAACAAGGAGCTGGAGGCGCAACCCCCGACCGATTATCCGAGCGATCGATCGCAGTCGCTCGCGCGCAACTGGAGCCGCGCACACGCCGTTCGCACAACGCTGGGCATCGGCGCGTTCGTCTGCGCTGTGGCTTCCAATCTTGCGCATCACCGCCGTTAATCCCTGGCTCGTCCTTGAAGCGGCGGCCGTGCTGCTTACTTTTGCCAGCGTCATTTTTCAGATCTTCGAGAACATCTGGGGCTGGCCGACCACGATCGCGGGCGTCGCGTGTTACTCGTTTCTCTTTTTTCACGAGCGCCTCTACGCCGATATGTGCCTGCAGGCGGTTTACATCACGCTCGCGATCTACGGATGGTACGAGTGGCTGCACGGCGGCGAAGCAAAGACCGAGCGGAAGGTCTCCAATGCCAGCATCAGAGTTCAGGCGACGGCCTACCTCATCGGCGCCGGCAGCGCCGTGATCCTCGGATTCACATTTCGATACGCGACGAACGCCGCCCTTCCCTTTCTCGACTCCACGCTGACGTCGTACAGCCTCATCGCACAATGGATGTTGACGCGGAAGTACCTAGAAAACTGGATCGTCTGGATCGCCGTCGACGTCGTCTACGTCGGCATGTTCATCTTCAAGCACCTCTACATGACGGCTGGGCTGTACGTCGTCTTCATCGCATCGTGCACGTGGGGCTACCTGCAGTGGAAGCGCTCACGCGAAGTGGTCGAAGCCGCCGGGCTGTAGCGACTCGCCGTCGAGGCGCATTCCTTTTTCCTTCACGATCCGGCCGATCGCGTACACCGGACGTCCAACACGCGCGCTCAATTCCGATTCGCGCAGCGACGCCGTGAATAGCAGCGCGAACTCTTCACCGCCGTGCAGCACGGCATTGCGAACGTCGATGCCGAGAAGTGGCCCGGCGCTGCGGAGATCGGGAAATACCGGAACGCGGTCGCGCTCGATCTCGGCGCCGGCGCCCGACGCTTCGCAAAGGTGGTTCAAATCCGTCGACAGACCATCGGAAATGTCGATGCACGCCGTGACTTCGTTGATCGATGCCAGCGCGATTCCGAGGGCGACTTCGGGTTCGGGGTCGATGTGGCGGCGGATCACAGCCGCGACGAATTCACGCTGACCGTAGGGCAGATCGGGCGGCGGCTCGAGCGACCAACCTCGCTTCAGAAGCTCCAATCCAGCTCGCGACGCGCCCAGCGGACGGCTGACATAGATTCGATCGCCCGGCCTGGCTCCGCTTCGAAGCAGCGGATGTTTCGCGCGTCCGACAGCAGTGATCGACACGATGATTTTTTCGGCACGTGACAGATCGCCGCCGACAATCTCGATCTTGTAGGCCGCAGCGGCGGCCGCCATGGCAGACATGAATCCCTCGATATCGAGGTATGGCGGCGCGCCGAGCGCTACCACGGCGTAGGCGGGAGTGGCTCCCATCGCAGCGAGATCGGAAAGATTCGCGACAAGGCTCTTGCGCGCTACGAACTCGATCGGGATCGCGCGCGTGAAATCGACATCCTCGACGAGCATGTCAGTCGTGATCACGAGATCGTCGAGGACCGCGGCATCGTCGCCGATTCGCGGAAACAGACGACTGAGGCGCGCGATGATCTCGTTCTCGCTCATCGCCTGCTGAACACCGGAACAATCGACGCGAGCGGGCTGCTGAATGGCTCGCCGTAGGTTATCGCCTCGAGAAAAAGCCCCGACGGCGGAGCGGTCGGTTGAAAGACTTCGGCATCGGCCCGCAGCCGGCTTTCGACATCGATCGCCGCGCCGCGGCCGATCTCGACAAGATAGGCGACGAGTTTCCGCACCATCTTCCACAAAAAATGCGACGCCACGATGCGGATGAGAATCAGCTCGTCCTGTTGCCCGACTTCGCAGGCGTTGACGACAACGACGCGTGACTCCTCGGCCTTCAGGCGGCGATCCGTGAACGCGCTGAAATCGTGCCTGCCCGAGACGATGATCGCGGCGTTGCGCATGGCTTCGACGTCCAGGCGATCTTTGATCCACCACACGAACGATTTTGCGAATGCGGTGCGACGCGTTGCGATTTGGTAGAGATAGATCCGCGATACCGCGTCGTGACGCGCGTGGAAGCGATCGCTCGCCCGCACGGCATCGAGGATGTTGATGTCGTGCGGCAGCAGATCGTTCATTTTTCGCGTTAACAGAAGCGGATCGAGTGCTTTGTGAATCCGGAGATGTGCGACCTGACCGGCAGCATGAACGCCGGCATCGGTTCGACCGGCGCCGCCGATCTCGGCCTCGCCGAATAACTCGCCGGCAACGCGCATCAGCCGTCCTTGAATCGTTTTCGGCGTGTTACCCTGCGCCTGCCAACCGGAATATCGAGTGCCCTCGTACTCGATGGTCAATTTGTAAGTCGGCATCTTTTGAACGATGAACTCGGAACGATGAACGATGAACCCAGGACTCCTTGTTCATCGTTCATCGTTCATCGTTCATCGTTAATGCGACCGAAAAACTGGCAAGTACTCGGCAACGAGCTCGTCGTCATCTGGGATGACGGCCACGAATCATACTATCCGCTCGAAGAGCTTCGACGCGCGTGCCCGTGCGCGGGATGTTCCGGCGAGCCCGATCTCTTCGGCCGGCTGGCGATGGGGCCGAAGCCGCGGTATATGCCGGCGTCGTTTCAACTCACCAGCGTCACGCCGGTCGGCAATTACGCGCTGCAGCCGAATTGGGCCGACAGTCACAATTACGGGATGTGGACATACGAGCGCTTGCGCGAGATGTGTTCGTGCGACGCCTGTAAGAAACGCTAGCGGACAATCCGCGTCCCCGCACGCCCTTCCAGCGCTTCGCGCAGACGATCGACGTCGGTGATCAACACTTCATTTCCGCCCTTGCGCACGAATTGGATCGCCGCTTCGATTTTCGGACCCATGGAGCCGGGCGGAAACTGTCCTTCTCGCAAATGATGCTCGGCTTCGTCGACGGTCATGCGGTCGAGCGCGCGCTCGGTCGGTTTGCCGAAATCGAGCGACACTTTCGGCACGCCGGTGAGAATCACGTACAACTCCACTTTCAATTCGGCGGCCAGCAGTGCCGACGCGTAATCCTTGTCGATCACCGCCTCGATGCCGCGCCACTGACCATCGCGGCCGCGCACGACCGGAATTCCTCCGCCACCTGCGGCAATGACGACGCGCGCGTCCTCGAGCATGTGCGTGATGACACCGGTGTTGAGAATTCGCAACGGCCGCGGCGATGGAACGACGTGGCGCCAGCCGCGGCCGGCATCCTCGCGCATCGTCCAGCCGAGGTCGCGTTCGAGGGCTTCGGCGCGGTAGCGCGTGAAGAACGGGCCGATCGGCTTCGTCGGCCGTTTGAACGCCGGATCGTTCGCATCGACTTCGACTTCCGTGAGCACTGTCGCGACCTGCCCGCCCGATCCGATGCTATCGAGACGATTCCGAATCGCCTGCTGCAGCAGAAATCCAATCGATCCTTCCGTCTGCGCGACGGCGACGTCGAGCGACTGCGGCGGAACTTTCGTCGACGCCTCTTCCGCCTGAATGAGGATGTTGCCGACTTGCGGGCCGTTTCCGTGGACGACGATCACGTGAAAACCGCGCACGACCAGCTCCGCGAGCCAGCGCGCGGCCTGCTTGGCCCGCGCGATCTGCTCCTCGTGCGTTCCTCGATCCTCGGGCCGCAATAGCGCGTTGCCACCGAAGGCGATGACGGCGAGTTTCGCGTCAGGCGTCATCGCGTTCGAGCGGCATCGTCATGCAGCGCGGGCCGCCACGCGCACGCGAGAGCTCGTGACCTTGAATCTGAATCGCGTACTTTTTCTTCGTCCATGTTTCGAGCTCGGCGCGGCCGAGAAGCAGATCATCCTCGTACACGATCTGGTATCCGTGCGACGACAACTCCTCGGCCGTCCTGACGTTGCGCTCGTACAACATGACGACTCCCGGCGCGAGCGTGAAGGCATTCGCGCCGTCGGTCCACTGTTCGCGCTGTTGATCGATGGCCCTCTTTCCGCCGCAGTAAATCGGATCGAGATCGATGCCTTGCCGGCGCAGCGTCGCCAGCAGCGACTTCTGCGGCGAATAGGAGATCGATTTCTTCGTGAGGTCGATGGAGGTCACTTTGGCGGCCTGCCCTCCGCCGGGCAGGATCGCTGGAGGATAGATGAGACACTCGTCGGTATTCGTGAACGTGAACACCGTGTCGAGATGCATGAACGAGCGTTGCTTCGGCAGCTCGACGACGATCACCTTTTTCACGGGTGAATTGACTTCGCGCAGCGATTGCGCGAGCTGCTTGATCGCGATGCTGTTGGTACGCTCCGTCTGCCCGACGATGATCAGATCGTGGCGCGCGACGAGGATGTCGCCCCCTTCGATCGTCGGCGAATTCTTGCGCGGCGTCTCGCCGGCCATGAAATCGACTTTGTAGAGACAGCTGTCGCGCAATGCGGTGTGATTTTCGAAGATGTACTTCGACAACAAGGCTTCGCGCCGACGCGCGCGGGTCGCCATGCCGCACACCACCACGCCCGATCCGAGGACGACTTGAGGGTCGCGTGTGAAGAAGTAATTCGGAATCGGCGCCAGATCGAATCGCGGCAGCTCGCCCGAATCCTGCTTCTCGCGCGGGATCCCGCCGATCAGAATTTCCGCCAGCGCCGCCGGTTTTTCGTCGGCGAGCGACGATGTCAGCCGGCGCCCGAGCTTGTTGCGTTTGGCGAAGTCGCGAACGATCGCACGCTTCGTCTCCTCGTCCGCAAAGATCTCTTCGAGGAGGTCCTGGACGTCGTAAACCTCATCGGCGATGAAGCGCATCAACTGCTGAAACCGCCGGTGTTCTTCGCGCGCAACCTGGCCAAACAGGATGTCGTCGAACAGAAGCTGGGCCATCATCGGCGGCACCATCACGTCGATTTCCCGGCCCGGCAAATGGACGAGCACACTCTTCAATTTCCCGATCTCGCTCGTCACGTTCAGGCGCATGCGCGCGGCATTCTACCGTCTGCGATAGACTCGTCAGGCTCGACGCTCTCGTTCCAGGTTGCGGGAACGATCTGCAACGTCGAGTGCCCACACTGCTTCATAGTTGCCACCAGTCCGCCATGTCGTGAACGCAGACGTGATCGCTGCCGGCGAAAGAACGGGCCGCCGGAAAGTTTTAGTAGAATCGGGGCGTCCCTCCATGATTCGAACGTTCATTGCGGCGCTTGTTCTTCAGGCCACTGGCGCGTTTGCGTTAGGGCCCCACATCTCTTTCACGCGACTCGTCGCTCCGCCACACGACCTCGCGCCCGCGAGGAGCATCGCGGTCGTCTACGCCATCGGTGACAGTCAGAAGATCACGAAGTTCGTCGAGGACTTCGTCGAATATGTCGATCGCAGCGGAACGATGCGCGTCGAGAACGCGGTGGAAGACAATCAGCATCTCTCCAGCTTCGACAACGCCGCCATGAAGCGTTTGCGGCGCGAGCATCCCGCAGACGCCTACGTCGGCGTGAGTCTTTTCACCTGCGATGGCGCCGAACGCTCGGCGGAGGGCGGCGAACGCGATGTCGACGGCGCGCGCGTGCGACGTGTCCATCATTGGGTCGACGCGAGCTGCCTGGCCAGACTCGACATTCGGAGCGATAGCGGCAAACGACTCCACTCACTGACCGCGCACGGCGAAGGAACTTCTCCGCGAAGTGCGTCGCTCAGCGCGGAAGAAAAAGATGTCGCCTACGACCAGGCGGCGCGTTACGCGGCATTGAATGCCGCCGACATGATCACGCCGCGCGTCGTTCGTGAAACGATCGAGCTGGACGACAGCGCACCGTCGTTCGACGAAGGCATGTCGATGATTCGCTCCGAACGGCTCGAAGATGCGCGCGCGATCTGGGAAGTCACGCTGCGCCAGCACCGCGATTCCGCCCCGCTCTACTACGACCTCGGCGCGCTCTGCGAAGCGATGGGCGATGTACCCGCGGCGCATCGCTACCTGCAGTCAGCGGTTCGACTTTTGCCCAATGAGCGTCGCTATCGTCAGGAGCTGCAACTTCTACAGCGCCGGAACGCGCGTAAGTAAGATCATCCGGAAGCGCGGTAATACCCACTTCTGTTCAAGTCGATAGTTGTCAGCGAGATAGCGCCACAAGCGGAGGTCATAGTCCACGCCGAACCCACGGTAGCCGTACTCGGTCACATCGCGATCGACGATCGCCACGCGCCACGGCGGAGACCTCCTGAACTCGCGAATGATCGAGTCTTCGATTTCTGGGGCGGCAGTCTCGACAGGCGTGAATGTGTGGAACGTGAGAGTCGTGCGCGCTTCAGCGAGGTAGTTCAGTGTGACGCCTTCCGGCACAACCGCGAGCGTCCCGCCGTGAACATGCTGCAGGAAATCGTTCAAGACTCGCGCACGATCCGGGTTCGCATCGAAAAACGTTCCGCGCGCGGAAACGATTGGATACGCCTTGACCGCATAGCGAAGGCGCTGCTCAGCGAGATCGCGGCCGCAAAGCAACGCCACGAGAACGACCCACCAGACGGTGTTGCCGCGCAGATATCCGAACAGGACGTAAGCGATGAGTGCGTATGTCGGAACGATCAACACGAACCCGTACCACGCCGGCGACACGTTCAAGATGACTCGGAAAGTCGAGGCGATGGAGAAAGCGCTCAGCGTCACCAAAGTCGCATTGCGGGCTCGAAATCCCTGCGCCAGGGCTACGAACTGTAAGAAGCCCCAGGCTCGGAAGAAGGCGTGACTGGCCAGGAAGAGACTGACGACGATGACGACCGGGATCGCGATCTGCGGCCTAACCGACCGCAGCAGCCATGCAGTCAGCACGATGCCGGCAATTGCAAGCACACCCGTCACCACGTTGTACTGCCACAACGCCAGGCCTGAGACATTTCGAAAGAACTGGCGTGCGCTCTCCCCGCGCGTCAACGCCTCGGCGAAGACGTTCTCGCGAAGCTGTGGAAAATAGACGAGCGCGACTCCGATCGTGATCGCTTCCGCGACGACAAATGCGGCGATGGCCCGGACCGTCATGCGTCTCGCCACTGCCAGAATGGCCAGGATGATGACCGCTGCGATCGCGTATTCGACCTTGCACCACGACGCCGCAAAAAGCGCGACGGCCGCCCAGGCCGGACGCTCGAAGATGCACAGCGTGAGCGCTGCCATCATCAGCGCCATCCCGATCGTCGCGGCATAACTGTACGGAAAGAGAAAATTCGCGCCCCACGTCGAGGCGCCGCAGAAGCTCAGCGCGACAAAAAAGAGGGCCGCGACGAAGCCGGCGATCGGACCCGCCGTCCGCCGCCCCACCGCCCAGAGCGTGGCCGCGATCACGAGCGATTGCACGAGGCCGATCGCAGTGTATGACCCTAGCGAATGCCCGATGACGGCCGTGACCGCCGCCAGGAGGTATGGCGCCAGCGGCGGATACTGATATCGAATATCGCGATAGAGCTTCGCGCCGTGATCGATCTGCTCGGGGATGTAGAGATCGCGGCCGGTGTCGATGATCGGGTCGAGCCAGCCCTGATACGACTGAATGAAAGCGAGAGCGGCGATCGCGACGAGAAGCGAGATCAGCGCGATGCTCGCGGTCCGCGAACTCACTCGCGCATCGTCTCCGGATCGACGCCGATCTTCGCGCACCACGCGCGATACGCGATCGGCGAAATCTCCGACGGCTTGATCTCGCTGCGCCCGCCCCAGAACACATTCGTGTAGCGGACCGGAATTACGACCGACGCGAGATGCTCGTCGATCGCGCGCTTGTGCTCGAGGACGGTGTTTTTCTCCGTTCCATGCGCGACGGCCATGATGTTGACATTGCGAAATTCGGCGCCGCCCTCGCGCCAGTAGCAATGGGTGAGGATGTGGAAGCGTCCGACCTCACGGCCGGCTTCCATCTCACGGCCTGCCGGCACCGCCCAATGAAAGAGCGCGTTGAACCGCGTGACGCGTTCGCCGGTCGCAAGCGGCTTGACGTGTTCCAGAAATGTCGAGAAGCGGCCGATCACACCCCTGCGATTCAGATCCTCGGCGACCTCAAAGAATTTCTCGATCGGTACTTCGGCCTCGGAAGCTCGCGCGCGCCAGAGGTCACGGACAATTTCATCGGCTGCGAATTCGCGCTTGAGCGCTGTCAGCACGCGCCATTCCAGCGCGTTCAGCTCGACCTTCTCGGTATCCTTTGCGACCGCCAGTTCGTCCGATTTGCTGCCCGGCGGAATTTCCTTCCTCCGCACGTGTCCGACGCCGAGGGCGAAGATGCGTTTGGCGGGCATGACGCGGAAGCGCTCGGCGCCGGTGAGCCGCGCGATCTGAGCGCAATGTCTCTCGATTGAAAATCCTTGCGGAACTTTCACTGTCGTCCAGAGGCGGTAATTCGAGCCGGGTGTCGCCGCGTCGGTCGAGCGGATGACAACGTGACCCGAGAACGGGTCCTGCTGGAACATGAAATCGAACGCCGCCTCGATCTTTTCCGCCGGAAGTTGCCACGCGACCAATGCCCCTTCGGCCAGATTCGTGGCCATGAGCGTCTGGCGGACGCGGCGAATCGTTCCCGCCCGAAGCATCGCGCGAATGCGCTCGATGACCGTGTCGACATCGACACCCGATCGCTGGGCGATCTCGCCGATCGGATCGCGCACGAAGCCCTGAATCCGATCTTCAGAAATCGCGAGGATCCTGCCGTTGGTGGGATCGGTGTGGGCAATAGGGGTTTCGGCGACGGTGGACATTCCGCTTCGAAGATAGCATGTTGATGAAACCGCGGCGGCATCGTCCCGGTAAGGGCCAGCAGAAGGAGGCGCTCATGGTCACCCGACGTGCTTTCGCCCTGCTCCGCGCCTTGATCGTCGCTCCCGCGTTTGTTTCGCTGTGGATGTACTTCGTGCCGAAATGGATCGCCGGCTCTCACGCGTTCGCGAACCCGCGACCGATCGGTTGGATCGTGGTTGCGATCGGCGCAGCGATCGGATTGCCATGCGTCTGGCAATTCGCGTGGAGAGGACTCGGCACGCCGGCGCCGTTCGATCCGCCGCGGCGGCTCGTAGTTTCCGGTCCGTATCGCTGGGTGCGCAATCCGATGTACATCGGAATGGGAATCGCTCTCATCGGCGAAGGCATCGTGTTTCCAAATCTCACGACCACGATGCTTGCGATGGTGGGCATCCTGTTTGTGGCGATCACTCTCTTTGTGATGGGCTACGAAGAACCGACGCTGCGCCGAAACTTCGGCGCCGATTATGAGAATTACTGTCGCGCTGTTCATCGATGGCTGCCGCGGCTGCGGCCGTTTGACAACCATCCGGCCCTGCCGTAGAGTGACCGGCACCTGGAGTGATTTGGGGGCCGCTTGCAACCAGGTTAAAAAAAGCTAAAGAGCCGGCAAGAGTTCGTCCCGCGCGGCGGGACGACGGCCCTCTCGAAGCACTCCGACAGCGCATCCTGATCATCGACGGCGCGATGGGAACGATGATCCAGCGCTACAAGCTCGATGAGAAGTCGTACCGCGGCGCGCGCTTCGCGGACCATCCGCGCGATCTCAAGGGCGCGGCCGATGTGCTGAATCTCACGCAGCCCCACCTGATCGAGGAAGTCCATCGCGCCTATCTGGAGGCCGGCGCCGACATCATCGAGACGAACACGTTCAACGCACAGGCGGTCTCGATGGCCGATTACGCACTCGAGCCGCATGTGTACGAGATGAATGTCGCCGCCGCGAAAATTGCGCGGAAGGCTGCGGGGCAATATTCGACGGACGCGCGTCCGCGATTCGTCGCCGGCTCGATCGGGCCGACGAATCGAACTTCCTCGCTCTCGCCGGACGTCAACAACCCCGCCTTTCGAGCCGTGTCGTTCGACGCGCTCGTCGACGCCTATTACGAGCAGGCGCGCGGCCTCGTCGATGGCGGAGTCGACATCCTTCTTCCCGAAACGACTTTTGACACGCTCAATCTCAAGGCCGCGCTTTTCGCAATTCAGAAATTGCTCGACGAGCGGGGACTGCGACTTCCGGTGATGGCGTCGCTGACGATCACCGACGCTTCGGGCCGCACGCTTTCGGGCCAGACGGTGGAAGCGGCCTGGAATTCGATTTCGCACGCGCCGCTGCTCAGCGTCGGCATCAACTGCGCGTTAGGCGCACGCGAGATGCGTCCGCACATCGAAGAGCTCGCGCGAATCGCGCCGATCTTCATCTCCTGCTATCCGAACGCAGGACTTCCCAACGCCCTCGGCGAGTACGACGAGACTCCGCAATCGATGTCGTCGCTTCTGCGCGATTTCGCCGAGAGCAACTGGCTCAACATGGTCGGCGGATGCTGCGGCACGACGCCCGAGCACATTCGCGCGATCGCGGAAGTTGTTAAAGACCTGCCGCCGCGGGTGCCGGCGCAGATCGAAAAGCATCTGCGGCTCAGCGGACTCGAGCCGCTGACCGTACGGCCGGACTCGATCGGATCGAATTTCATCATGGTCGGCGAGCGCACCAATATCACCGGCTCCCCCAAGTTCGCGCAGCGCATCAAAGCCGGCGATCTCGAAGGAGCTCTTGGAATCGCGAAGCAGCAGATCGACGGCGGTGCGAACATCCTCGACGTCAACATGGACGAAGGCCTTCTCGATTCGGAAAAGGTGATGTCGGAGTTCCTCAACCTCGTGGCGTCGGAGCCCGACATCGCGCGGGTTCCGCTGATGATCGACAGCTCGAAGTGGAGCGTGATCGAAGCGGGACTCAAATGTACGCAAGGTAAGTCGGTCGTCAATTCCATTTCGCTGAAGGAAGGCCAACAGAAGTTTCGCGAGCAGGCGCGGCTCGTCAGGCGCTACGGGGCGGCGGTCGTGGTGATGGCGTTCGACGAGCAGGGGCAGGCGGATTCGATCGAGCGCAAGATCGCGATCTGCTCGCGCGCCTACGACATCCTGGTCAACGAGGTCGGCTTCGATCCGACCGACATCATCTTCGATCCGAACGTCCTCACCGTCGCGACAGGAATCGAGGAGCACAGCAACTACGGCGTTGCGTTCATCGAGGCGGTGCGGCAGCTGCGAGAGAAGCTCCCGCTCGCCAACGCGTCGGGCGGGATCAGCAACGTGTCGTTCTCGTTTCGAGGAAACAGAGTCGTGCGCGAAGCAATGCACGCGGCGTTTCTCTATCACGCGATTCAAGCTGGTCTCACGATGGGAATCGTCAATGCCGGACAGCTCGCGATTTACGAGGAGATTCCGAAAGATCTGCTCGAGCTCGTCGAGGACGTCCTGCTGAATCGCCGGCCCGATGCGACGGAACGGCTGCTGGCGTTTGCTGCTACGGCGGGCGAGGGCGCCCGACGCCAAGCGAAAGAGGAAGAGGCCTGGCGCAGCGACATTGTTGAGCAGCGGCTTTCGCACGCGCTCGTCAAAGGCATCATCGATCATCTCGAAACGGATCTCGAAGAGGCGCGCACGAAATACCCCAGCGCGCTGTCGATCATCGAAGGCCCGCTGATGGCCGGCATGAACATCGTCGGCGATCTCTTCGGATCGGGAAAAATGTTTTTGCCGCAGGTCGTGAAGAGCGCGCGCGTCATGAAGAAGGCCGTCGCGTATCTGCTGCCTTACATGGAGGCTGAGAAAGCGAAGGCCGGCGATCTGTCGCTGCGCGGCAAAGTGCTGCTGGCGACCGTGAAGGGCGACGTTCACGACATCGGCAAGAACATCGTCGGGGTCGTCCTCGGCTGCAACAACTACGAAGTCATCGACCTCGGCGTGATGGTGACCGCCGAGAAGATACTGGATACCGCGACCAGGGAGAAAGTCGACATCGTCGGACTTTCGGGGCTCATCACGCCATCGCTCGACGAAATGGTCCACGTCGCCCGGGAGATGGAGCGCCGGCAGATCGACAAGCCGTTGCTGATCGGCGGAGCGACGACGTCGAAGCTGCACACGGCGGTTAAAATCGCACCGCGCTATTCGAACGCGACCGTGCACGTTCTCGACGCGTCGCGCTGCGTCGGTGTCGTCAGCTCGCTGCTCACCAACAAGAAGGACGACTTCGTGGCGGCGACACGCCGCGAATACGACAAGCTTCGCGAGACGCAGCAGACCCGCGAGATCACGCTTCTGAGCATCGATGAAGCGCGCCGGCGCAAACCGGCGCTCGACTACGGAACGCCATCGCGACCGACTTTTCTCAGCGTCCGCACCTACGACGACTTTCCGCTCGACCGCATCGAGCCCGTCATCGACTGGACGCCGTTCTTCCAGGCGTGGGAGCTGCGCGGCCGCTATCCTCAGATCCTCGACGAGCCGCGCGCGAAAGAACTGTTCGACGACGCGCAAAAATTGTTACGAGAAATCATTACGAAACGACTGCTGACGGCACGCGCCGCGTACGGTTTCTGGCGCGCGAATTCCGTAGGTGACGACATCGAGCTCTATGGCGACGATTTCCGGCGCAACGCGATCGGCCGCATGCACACGCTGCGTCAGCAGCAGCAGACAAACACCGGTCGAAATCTCGCGCTTGCCGATTTCATCGCGCCGAAGGAAAGCGGCATCTCCGATTACGTCGGCGCATTTGCAGTGACGACTGGGATCGGCGTGACGGAGCTCGTTGCCCGTTTCGAGCGCGATCACGACGACTACAACTCGATCATGACCAAGGCTCTCGCCGATCGTCTCGCGGAAGCTCTGGCGGAAGTGATTCATCGCGAAGCGCGGCGCGCCTGGTATGCGCCGGATGAAAACCTCTCGAGCGATGACCTCATCGCGGAGAAGTATCGCGGCATCCGTCCGGCGCCAGGCTATCCCGCCTGTCCCGATCACACCGAGAAGGGCACGCTATTCAATCTTCTGGGAGCCGATCGCATCGGCATGAAGCTGACGGAAACTTTTGCGATGATGCCGGCCGCTTCGGTCAGCGGAGTCTATTTCGGCCATCCGCAGTCGCGCTACTTCGCGGTTGGAAAGATCGGCCGCGATCAGGTCGTCGATTACCAGCGTCGCAAGAATTTGCCTCTTCCGGCAGTCGAACGATGGCTAGCGCCGATTCTGGCGTATGAACCGGAACCTGCTAGTACGCCGACGTATTGACCTGCTGCACCACGATCGATTGCGACGTGCCGGCCGGCGTGTCGTAATAAACCGTCGCTCGCACAGTGACAGGACCGTTGGCGCCGATGATGGTCGGATCATCGATGAATGCCGGAGCCCAGAGTTGCACGGCCCGCGTTTCGCCCGGATTCAACTGTGCATTGAACGGCGCCGATGTCGGACGCAGGTTATAAGCGCCCGAGCCAATGGTGACGACGTCGATTCGCTTGAGGGTGATGGGAAATTTCGCGCGATTCTCGACGTCGACGCGATACTGCACTGAGATGTTCCCAGTCATGTGCCGCGCTGCCTCGGCGACGTTGGAGAGCTGCCTGATCACGATCTGCGGCTCGTCCAGCGCCTTTTTCGAATCCGGCGCCGCTGAACTGCAGCCGATCGCTACCGTCATCCCGAGCGCAGCGAGGGATCTCAAGAAACGCAATCTAACCATCTTGAGATCCTTCGTCCCCCTCGCTTCGCTGGGCGTCCTCAGGATGACGCTTCGCGTCATTTAACGTACTTCAACATCTCCTTGGCCGTCGCGGCATCTTTGCCGTTCGGCTCGAGATCGAGATATTTCTGCAGATTGGTTTTTGCATCCGCATTTTTTCCCATGCGGACGTAGACCATTCCGAGCTCGTAGTACGCCTGCGCGAATTTGTCATCGACGGCGATCGCCTGCTTGAGCAGCGACTCGGCCTCGGCGTCTTTGCCGGAGTTGATGAGCTTCGCGGCGTCGTTGAAAAGCGATCCTGCGTTTGCAGGCAGCTTCTTTTTTGCCTCGGCAGCCTTCGCCTTGTCGCCGGTGGCCGTGTACGCGGTGTAGAGGACGGCGTACATGTCGGTTTCGTCCGGATCGCCGGCGAGCGCTTTGTTAGCGGCCTCGATGGCCTTTGAATATTCTTTGGTCTGGATTTCCGTGCGCGCCAACGCTTGCCATCCTGCGATCAGATCCGGCTTGGCGGTGACGGCTTCGGTGAATTTCGCCGCTGCTTCGGGGTACTTGTTGGCGTTGAAGAGTTGCGCGCCTTCGTTGTATGCGGTGGTCGCGGGATCGGGCTTGGCTTCCGCCGCAGGAGCCGATGAGGTCGCTCTCGCGTTTGCGGGATTGAGCGCGACGTCTTTGTTCGTGACGTCGCCGAGCTTCAACTTCATCGGCTCGGTGACCGGCTGGTAGCCCGGCGCCGACCACGTCATGGTGTACGTCAGCGTCGCGTCGATCAGAAGGATGCGATACGTGCCGTCCTTCTCCGCTTTGAACTCCTGTTTGAAATTCCGCGCTCCGGTCGAGACGACGAGGATCGTCGCATTCGGAATCGGATTCTTGGTGACTGCATCGATGATTTTTCCGGTGAGCCGCCCCTCGCCCATGGCGAAGAGATTGGCGGCCACAGCAGCAATGATCATCAGAGACATCGCGACTGTTTTTCGCATCATGTTCTCCCCTGTGGTTTTGGTAGCTCTTTCAACCGGATAGCGACAGGTGCCATTCCGAGAAAGGCTGTCCCCGCTCACCCACTTCTGCCTTCTGCCTCCTGCCTTCTGACTTTACTCAAAGCTGAGGTAGGTCTGGTCCTTCAGGCCACGCTCGAAGTCCTGAAGCAGCCGCATCCCTTCGGTTGGTTTCAGCCGATCGGCCTTGATGGCCGCATCGATCTGCGACTTCATCCGCTTCTCGGTGTCGCGCCAGTCATATTGCGTCATTGCGAGCACTTCACCGATGCTCTGACCGGGGATTTCTTCCTCGATGTAGAAGCCGCTGTCCTCGTCGGGGTCGAGGAACACGTGGACCTCATTCACCCTGCCGAAGAGGTTGTGGATGTCGCCCATGATGTCCTGGTACGCGCCGGTGAGAAAGATGCCGAGGAAGTAGGGCTCGCCGTTGCGGAGCTCATGGAGCGGCAGAGTCTCGCGAACATCGTACAGGTCGATGTACTTTTGTACTTTGCCGTCGGAATCGCACGTGATGTCGACGAGGGTCGATTCGAGCTGTGGCTTCTCGTTGAGCCGATGAATCGGCACAATCGGAAAAAGCTGCCCCAAAGCCCAATGATCGAGCAGCGATTGGAAGACCGAGAAGTTGCAGATGTGCTGGTCGGCGAGCTCGGTCTTCAGCGTCTTCAGATCCTCCGGAACGTCCTCGGGATCCATCTGCCGGACGACGCCTTCGAGTTTTTCGGCGACCTGCCAGAACAGCGTTTCGACGCGCGCCTTGACGTCGAGGTTCAGCAGGCCGAGCTCGAACATCGTCTGGGCCTGCTCTTTGATCTGCACCAGGTCGTGCCACGATTCCTGCAGCGTGTCTTCGCTGACGCGTTCGTCGATCTCGATGATCTCGCGAATCAGCTTGTGGTCCGAGGCGCGGATCGTCAGCGGTTCGAGAGGTGTCTTCTCGATCGCGCCGAACGCTTGAATGACGAGCACGGAGTGATGTGCGACGATCGCGCGTCCGGATTCGGAAACGATATGCGGATGCGGCACGCGCTCGTCATCGCAGACGTCCATGATGTTGTAGACGATGTCGCTGGCGTACTCCTCGATGGTGTAATTCATCGACGAGTGGAACGTGGAGCGTGAGCCATCGTAGTCGATGGCCAGTCCGCCGCCGACGTCGAGGTATTCGAGCGGATGTCCCAGCTTGTGCAGCTTGGTGTAGTACATCGCCGCTTCGCGCACGGCGCGCTTGATCGTGAGGATGTCGGGAATCTGCGAACCGATGTGGAAGTGGAGGAGCTTGAACGCCGACTCCATCTTTGCTTCGCGGAGAATCTCGATCGCCTCGAGGATCTCAGCGGTCGACAATCCGAACTTCGCGTGCTCGCCGCCGGAAGTCGCCCACTTGCCTGAACCCTTTGACAGCAAGCGAACGCGGATGCCGATCCACGGCTCGACGTTCATCTCGGCGGCGATCTTCGTGATCGCGCGCAATTCTGAAAGCTTCTCGGCGATCAGAATGATCTTTTTGTCGAGCTTGCGGCCGAGCATCGCCATCCGAATGAATGCGGCGTCTTTGTATCCGTTGCAAACCATCAGCGATTCCGGATCGTTGTGGACAGCCAGGCCGGCGTAGATCTCCGGCTTCGAGCCGACTTCCAGGCCATAGTTGAACGGCTTGCCGGCGTCGAGGATCTCCTCGACGACTTCGCGGAGTTGGTTGACCTTGATCGGAAAAACGCCGCGATAGCTGCCCTTGTAGCTGTGGTCCGAGATCGCTTTGTTGAAAGCAGTGTTGAGACCTTCGACGCGATGACGCAGCAGATCCTGAAAACGGATCAGCAGCGGCGCCTTGAGGTTGAGCGCCTGCGCTTCGCGCATCGCGTCAATGATGGGGATTGCGATGCCACCCTCCTGCAGCGGAGAGACCGTCAGATCGCCGTTGGCATTGACGCCGAAATATCCGGCGCCCCAGCGTTCGATCATGTACAGCGCGGAGGAATCATCGACTGTCCAGTGGTGGCGATCGTCAAAGAGCTGTGGGTGCGCTTCCATCGTCCTGGGAAGAATAGAACAAATTACGCGCGAGAGAATTCGCTTTTGTCGATTTCTGCGATCTCGCCGGCGCTCAGGATCACGTCGGCCGCCCGCGCGCTGTCGATCGCGTGCTCGATCGTCCGCGCGCCCGGAATGGGAATCGCCGTCTCGCCCTTCGATCGCACCCAGGCAAGAACGACCGCGTACGGCGAACAAACGTGCGCAGCAGCGATTTTCTGAAGCACCGGAAACTCCGGAATTTTTTTCGAGAGACGCCCGCCGCCGACCGGGCTATACGCAAGAAACGTGATTCCGCGCCGCGCGCACTCCTGGGCGACGCCGATCGAATCCCGAAAGAACGGATTCAGCCGATTCTGAACTGACTGCATCTCGACAATCGCGCTGGCAGCCTCGATCTGCGCCACATCGACGTTGCTGAGACCGACATAGCGGCACTTGCCGGCGCGTTGCAGCTCGGCGAACGCTTCGACGCTCTTCTCGAACGGCACACTCGGATCGGGAGTGTGGAACTGATACAGCCAGATTTGTTCGACGCCGAGGGCGCGGAGGCTTTTTTCGCAGGCTTCGCGAATGCGCTTGGGCGTACCGTCTCTGGTCCAATTGCCGCCCGGCCGTCGCATGCCGGCCTTCGTCGCGATTCTGATGCGATCGCGGTCGGCCCGGTTGCGGATCGCCGACGCGATCAGGCGTTCGTTGTGACCGAGGTCGCCGTCGTTGAGACAGTAGACATCGGCGCTATCGATGAGCGTTATCCCCGCGTCGATCGCGGCGTTGATGACGGCGCATCCGACATCTTCCGGCGGCCGCCCTTGAATCGACAGCGGCATGCCGCCGAAGCCGATTGGGGAGACTTCATCGTTCGTGCGACCGAGCGTCGTCATCCTGACCCCGCGGAAGCGGGGGAAGGATCTCCAGTTACGCGGCTTGAGATCCTTCGCTGTCTCCGCAGCTCAGGATGACGCGATTTCATCGCAGCAACTTTCTTGTGAAACGCGCGATCGCCGGCCCTCCTCAATAGCGTTTGGTCTTCGAGCGTGTTTCGGTCTTCGTGGTGGTGGTGTGCTCTTTGATTTCGGCCTTTGTTTTCTCGCCGGTCGTCTTTACCGCTCCTTCGACCTTCTCGGTGGCTTTCTCCGTTCCTTCTTTCACTTTTTCGCCGAGGACTTTCGCCTGCTCCTTCGCTTTTTCGGCGGCGGCCTTGGCCTCCGGCGTCGGCGCGACGACCTTGTACGTATCCTGCCCGGTCTTTTGAACTTTGCACGCCAGCGCGAGAATTGTCAGGACTGCAATCGTGATGCGTTTCATGCTTCATCCTCCGGATTCGAATGCAGCAAAGGCTGAGCCCGAACGAAACAAACCCCGCAGGCCTCGCGTTTAGCACTGGACCAATGAATTCCGACCGATTGATACAGGGAATGGCGGAGGGCGGCGACTTCCGCATCATCGCCGCGCAGACGACCAACACAGTCGAGACCGCTCGGCAGCTCCTCGATCTCGCTCCGGTAGCCACGGATGCCCTCGGCCGCGCCCTCACTGGCTCATTATTATTAGCAAGATTATTAGATAAGAATGTTAAACATCAATATGTGACGTTGCGATTTGAAGGCAACGGGCCGCTCGGCGTCATCATCGCGGAAGCGAATGTTGCCGGCTCGGCTCGTGGATTCGTTGCCAATCCGGTCCCACAGGACGTCGGACTGGATGTCAGCCGCGCGATCGGACGCGGTCTGCTGACCGTCGTGCGCGGCACGCCGCCGGCCGGAAAGCCATACACGTCGCAGATCACGCTCGAAGGCGGCGGGGTTGCGCAGGATCTGACGCGCTACCTCGCCGGCTCCGAACAAATCGCTTCCGCCGTGCTCCTGGGCGTACTCAACCGGCGCGACGGCGTTGCCGCCGCGGGCGGAATCGTCGTGCAGGGCTTTCCGCACGCCAGCCCGGAATCGATCGATCGCATCGAGCGGCGGATCAGGGAAGCGCCGCCTCTCAGCACTCTGCTCGACAAGATGCGGATCGAAGACGTTGTCGCGACCGTTTTTCACGGCTGTCAGTACAAACAGATCGATTCGAGCTTCAACGTTCCGCTCAGTTACAGCTGTTCGTGCAGCCGGGAGCGCGCCCTCGCGCCGCTGGCCCTTTTCTCGCCTGACGAGCTGCGCGAGATGATCGATCAGGGCGGTTCTGAGGTGGTGTGTCAGTTCTGTGGCCGGAAGTATCGGTTTTCGGGCGAAGACCTGCTTGCGCTCCATGCGAACCCTGACGCATGATCGCCTTTCCCGAATGAAGAGCATCATCACCGGAAGCGGAATCGGCATTCCGAAAAACGTCGTGCGGAACGACGCGCTCACCAAAATCATGGACACCAGCGATGAGTGGATCCGCACGCGCAGCGGAGTCGAGGAGCGACGCTACGTCGACGACGGTCAGGGATCGGCAGAACTGGGGATGATCGCCGCCCAGAGCGCGCTCAACGCAGCCGGGCGATCGAAAGAAGACATCGAAGCGATCATCTTCGCGACGATGACGCCCAACTTTTATTTCCCCGGCAACGGACCTGTCGTTCAGGCCAAGATGGGGTTCTCCGATTCGATCCCGACATTCGACATCCGCCAGCAGTGCTCCGGTTTTCTTTACG
>QHVX01000350.1:1855-4906 GCA_003222375.1 Acidobacteriota bacterium | reverse complement strand
TCACCGACAAACTCGTCTCGATGGGCGCCCGCATCATCCTGTGCGATCCGCACCGCGCGATCATCGTGGGCGGCGGGCGTCTCGTCGGCGCCGAGATCTCGAGTCCCGACATTCGCGCCGGCATGGCGCTGTTGCTTGCGGCGCTGTGCGCCAAAGGCGAAAGCTCGATTCACAACATTCACCAGATCGATCGCGGCTACGAGCGGATCGAAGAGCGATTAAATCGACTCGGGGCGCGCATCGTTCGGGAACGGGACGAATAGAAACGATGAACGATGAAGGATGAACGATGAACAAGCAGCAAGACCGTTCATCGTTCATCGCTCATCGTTCATCGTTCGTGCTTCCTCGCGAGCGCACACTCACCATCCCCCGCCCGCCCGGCGTCATGGGCGTCATCAACGTCACGCCCGATTCGTTTTCCGACGGCGGGGTCCATCTCGATCACGCCAAAGCCGTGCATGCCGCCCTGCAGATGGAGCAGGACGGCGCGCTGGTGATCGACATCGGCGGCGAATCGACGCGTCCCGGGTCGGAGCCGGTTGCGGCGCAGACCGAAATCGATCGCGTCGTTCCGGTGATCGAGCAGATCCGGCAGCGCAGCGACGTCCCCATCTCCATCGACACGCAAAAAGGAGCGGTGGCCGACGAGGCCTTGAAGGCCGGAGCGGACATCATCAATGACGTCAGCGCTCTTCGCTACTCGGCCGGAATGCCGGCGATCGCCGCCCGGGCGAAGGTTCCGGTCATCCTGATGCACATGCGCGGCGTGCCGCAGACGATGCAGAAGAACATTCAATATGATGACGTGGTGAGCGAGGTTGGGAGTGAGCTGACCGCCTTTCGCGATGCCGCCGTCGCTGCCGGCGTCGATGCATCGCAGATCCTGATTGATCCGGGCATCGGCTTCGGTAAGACCTTCGATCACAATCTCGAGATCCTCGCGCGCGCGAGCGAGCTGACCCCGATCGCGCCACTGGTGATCGGCGCGTCGCGCAAAGGATTCATCGGACATCTCACCGGCCGCGAGGCCGGCCCGGAACGCGCGATGGGATCGCTGGCAGCGGTCGCGGCGGCACATCGCGCCGGCGCGACGCTGGTTCGCGTACACGACGTGCGCGAAACGATCGACTTTCTCAAAGTGCTGACCGCCATCGCGGAGAAAGAGCGATGAACTGGGTCGACCGCTTTTTGTCGCTGCACTTCACGTGGCGCGATGCCATCGACGTCCTGGTGGTGGCATGCATCATCTACAACATCCTGGCGCTGATCCGCGGAACGCGCGCCATGCAGATCTCGATCGGAATGCTGCTGCTGGCCAGCACATTTTTCGTGGCGCGGGCGTTCGACCTGCCGGCCCTCGAGGCAATTTCGCGCGAAATATTGTTCTATTTACCATTTGCAATTATCGTACTATTTCAGCACGAGATCCGGCGCGCGCTGGCGCGCATGGGCACCAATCCCCTTCTGGCGTTCTTCACGCGCGGCGCTGCCACAGGCGCCTTCGAGCCGGTGGCCCATGCCACGGAAGTGCTGGCTGCCAAGCGAATCGGCGCGTTGATCGCAATGGAGCGCACGCAGAGCCTGCGGATGTACGCCGAAACCGCAAAACCGCTGGATGCCATCGTCAGCGCCGAGCTCCTGGTGAGCCTCTTCACGCCCGGCGGACCGCTGCACGACGGCGCCGCGATCATTCACGGCAATCGCGTTCTGGCGGCCGGCGCTCTGCTTCCGCTGACTGCTTCCAATGATCCCAAACTCGCTCACGGCACGCGGCATCGCGCCGCCATCGGTTTGAGCGAAGAGAGCGACGCGCTCGTGATCGTGATCTCGGAGGAAAACGGATCGATCGCGGCCGCAAGCGAGGGAACGCTTCACGAGAATCTCGATCGCAACGCTCTCATCCGGCTCATGGATGAGCGGCTCGGAGGACTGGCAGCGTGAACGGCTGGCTCTCGAACCTGCCGCTCAAGCTGTTGTCGCTTTTTCTCGCCTTCACGGTTTGGTTCGTGGTGTCCGCCCCGCGGCGGGAAAGTTTGTCGGAGCGCGCCTTTGCTGTCCCGCTCTCGCTGGTCGGCATGCCGCGGGACCTCGTCATCACGACCTCGGTGCCGGATACCGTCAGCGTCCGCTTGCGCGGCCGCGCGTCCGATCTGCGTTCGCTGTCGTCCTCGAACCTGGAGGTGACGATCGATCAGCGCCTGGCACAACCGGGCGACGCGACGATCACGCTGCGACCGCAACTCATCAATGTGCCGCCCCAGGTCGAAGTCGTGTCGATCGATCCGAACAAACTCCGGTTTCGTGTCGAGCGCCTCCGCGAGAAGATCGTTCCGATTCGGGCGTTTCTCGTCGGGGCGCCATCGGTCGGATACGCAGTCGGCGACGCGACTCTGTCGCCCGATCACGCGCGTGTGTCGGGACCGACGTCGCAGATCAAGAATCTGAGCGAGGTCGCGACCGAACGCATCATCATGACCGGCCGCACCGAGACATTCGAACAGAACGTGGCGGTCGTGTCGGATTCGTCGCTGATTCGAATTCTCGATCCGCTCATGGTGCAGGTCACGGTGCCGGTGACAGAGGAAGTTGGACCGTCGCAGGAGGAGACGAAGAAAAAGTCGCAATGAGAGTTCTCTTCGGCACCGACGGCATTCGTGGAAAGGCGGCGCAATATCCCCTCGACCCCCCGACCATGTTCGCCCTCGGCGAAGCGCTGGCGCACCGCTTTCGCCGCGTCATCATGGGAATGGATACCCGCGAATCCGGACCCGACATCGCTCGCGCGTTATCCGCCGGAATTGTCGCGGGCGGTGGCGAGGCGCGTTTCATCGGCGTCATCACGACTCCCGGCGTTGCCTATCTCTGCCGGATGTCGGACGCTGAGGCCGGAATCTCCATCTCGGCCTCACACAATCCGTACGACGACAATGGCGTGAAGATCTTCGGCCACGACGGCATGAAGATTCCCGATGCCCATGAGGAAACGATCGAAGAAGAAATGCGCGCCGTCCGCCGCGATGACGTCGCGATTCCGCACGTCGAGTTGCG
>QHVX01000350.1:0-1810 GCA_003222375.1 Acidobacteriota bacterium | reverse complement strand
CGCTTCGAGGCCTCAAAGTCGTACTGGATGCCGGCAACGGCGCCGCGTATCGCATCGCACCGGAAGTGCTCCGTCGAGTCGGGGCGGATGCGCGCGTCATTCACGACCGGCCTGACGGACGCAACATCAATGAAAACGCCGGCGCGCTGCATCCGGAGAGGCTCGCGAAAGTCGTCATCGAGCAGAAAGCGCACTTCGGAGTGGCGTTCGACGGCGATGCCGACCGTGCGATCTTCGTCGACGACGCCGGGAACGTCCGCGACGGCGACGAGATCATCTACCTGTGGACACACGATCTGAAGCGCAAGGGCAAACTCGCCGGCAACTGCGTCGTGACCACCGTGATGTCGAATTTCGGTTTCGAACGGCAGTTGAAGAAGGATGGCATCGAGCTCTGTCGCGCGCAGGTCGGCGACAAGTACGTCCTCGAGATGATGCTCGAGAAAAAAGCGATCATCGGCGGTGAGCAATCGGGACACATCATCGATCTCACCGTTCACACGACCGGCGACGGCATCCACACGGCGCTGATGTTCGGCGAGCTGCTCGCAAGTTCGCATCAGCCGTTCTCAAAGCTGCGGACGTTCGATCCGATGCCGCAGGTCCTCCTCAATCAGAATGTTGGAGCGAAGCCGCCCCTCGAGTCCCTGCCGAAATATCAAAACGCGCTGACCGCCGCCGAGCGCGATCTCGAAGGCTCCGGCCGGATTCTCGTCCGCTACTCCGGCACCGAGAGCAAGGTCAGGGTGATGGTCGAGGGCCGCGATGAGGAAAAGATCAAAAGGATTGCGGAAAGCCTGCGCGACACGCTCCACGACGAAATCGGCTGACCTCTGGCTTTAGCCACCTATGGCCGCTATACTGCGCGCCATTCTTTTGAACAATGGCTAAGGTGCAGGGGAAGAAAAAAGCCGCCCGCGCCCCTAAACGCCCTGCTAAGAAGGCGTTACGGCGACCTGCGCGACCGAAGGCCGCGGCCCGGCGCCCAGTCAAGAAGACTGCCCCGGCGCCGAAAAAGAAGGCCGTCAAGCCTCCTAAGCCGGCAGCGCGCGTCGTCGCGAAGCCGAAAGCGCCCCTGAAGCCGCCGCCCCCTCCGGCGAAGGTTGCCCCGAAAGGTGCAGCTCCGCAGCGACCGGCGCCAGAAAAGAAGCGCGCACGCCGGCCGCGCACACGGATTTCGTCGAGCGGTGCAGCCGTCGCAACCTGGTTCACGCAAGGCGAAAAGCCGCGTCCATCTTCGTTCATCCCAGCTCCGCCGCGCGCGGAAGCGCCATCGCTCGTCGCGGCGCCGCCGGCGTCGTCGGACCGGCTCGTCGCGAGCCACGAGCTGACCGAATTCGCCGTTCGCACTGTTCCCGTTCGCGTCGATGTCGAAGCGGGTGGCGGCCGGATTTTCCTGGCCGCCAATCCTGACGACGCGATCCTCCGCGTGGGCGAAGGAATCGAATGGGACTTCCGATACGTCGCCGGCGCCGACGTCACCGTCGACGAGTTGATCATCGAATTCGAAAAGCCGTCGCCGTTCACGCAGTCCACGTTCCGATCGCGCCGGCCGGGAACGGCGCGACCGCACCGCCAGTTGTCGGGAGCAGTCCACAAGAACGCCGCCGGAAAGCGCATCCCCTACACGATCCGCGCGATCAACGCATTCAAGACCGAAATGGCAGTTGCCCGTCCGTGGGTGACTGTGGAGGTCTGAGCCGATGGCTGACATCGTCCATGAATTCGAGAATCCGGTTGGCGAATACCGCGTTCGCGCGTATGTGGAAAAGCGGAAGAACGTGTGGATCGGCTGGTTGGAATTTCGTTC
>QHVX01000349.1 GCA_003222375.1 Acidobacteriota bacterium | reverse complement strand
AGACGGCAATCGATCCGCGGTCCAATCACGTGCTCCTCTTCGGTGGCATACGAATCGACACCGCCCCTGCAGTGCCTCCGTCAACGACGCCAACGCAGGTCCAGGTTTACGCCGACGACATGTGGGAGTGGGACGGCAGCACCTGGAAGCAAGTCGCCGCTGAGAACATCCCTCCCGCGCGTGAGAACGGCCGCATCGCCTACGATGCCACCCGCGACGAGATGGTGATGTTCGGCGGCTATTCCGGACATTTCCTGTCGGACCTGTGGTCATATAACCCGACCAAATGGCAGGTCCGGATTCTCGATCCGATCGGTCAGCGCCGCCGCGTCGCGCACTGACGCCCCTTGCCCCGTCCCTCTCCCGCGGTGGCCGAAGGCCGGGTGAGAGTGCTAACGTAATCGGCTCCATGAGCGAGTCTCTGGTGGCATCGACGCCGATTTTCACCCCCGCGGTCTTTCGCCGCAGCCTCGGCGACGCCCTCGAGATGGCCCACGGCGTCGACGCCGTTGCCGCCGATGAGCGCGCCGCATCGCTCGCCAAGCGATCGTTGAAAAAAGAATCGAAGGTGTGGGGGCTGAAGCTGGTCATCAGCATGATGGATCTCACCACGCTGGAAGGGAAAGACACGCGCGGAAAAGTCTGGGCGCTCTGCCAGAAGGCGATCCGTCCTGATCCCGCTTCGCGGGACCATGACATCCCGCACGTCGGCGCGGTGTGCGTCTATCCCACGATGATCCCGTTCGTGAAGCAGGCTCTGACCGGCAGCGGTGTCCACGTGGCGTCAGTCGCCACAGGGTTCCCGAGCGGCCAGACTTTCACGTCGATCAAAGTCGAAGAGACGCGGCAAGTCGTCGCGGCTGGAGCGGACGAAGTCGATATGGTCATCGATCGCGGTGCTTTCTTGTCGGGCGATCACCAGAAAGTGTTCGACGAGGTCGCGGAAGTGAAAGAGGCATGCGGCCCGGCGCACCTGAAAGTCATCCTCGAAACGGGCGAGCTCGCAAACTACGACCAGGTCCGCAAGGCTTCACTGATCGCGATGTATGCCGGCGCCGATTTCATCAAGACCTCGACCGGAAAGGTCGGCGTCAACGCGACGCTGCCGGTGACGCTGGTGATGCTGGAAGCGATCCGCGACTTCCATCACGTGACCGGAAAGAGAGTCGGCATGAAGCCGGCCGGGGGAATCTCCAACGCCAAGCTGTCGCTGGCGTATCTCGTCCTCCTTTATGAGACCATGGGACCGGAGTGGATGACTCCCGATCTCTTCCGCTTCGGCGCTTCCTCGCTGCTCAACGATGTGTTGATGCAGATTCGCAAGGAAAAAACCGGCGCGTATCAGAGCGGCGACTATTTCACGCTAGACTGAGTCATGACCACGACACTCGAAACGCGCGACCGCCTCGCTCCCGGCGCCGCGAGCAGCAGCCTCGTCGAGTGGCATTATTCGCCTTCGCTCGAGGCCACCGACCATTTCAAGCTCGCGTCGCGCTACAACCTTTTCATTGGCGGCGAGTTCGTCGAGCCGCACTCCAAGCGCTGGTTCGAGACGATCAATCCGGCCACTGAAGAGACGCTGGCGGAAATTGCGGAAGCCGACAACGAAGATGTCGACCGCGCCGTGCGCGAAGCGCGGCGCGCGTACGAGAAAGTGTGGCGGAAACTCGCGCCGAGCGAGCGCGCGAAGTACATCTTCCGCATTGCGCGGCTGATTCAGGAGAAATCGCGCGCGCTGGCGGTCGTCGAGACGATGAACGGCGGCAAGCCGATCAAGGAATCGCGCGATATCGACATTCCCCTGTCGGCCGCGCATTTCTTCTACTACGCGGGGTGGGCTGACAAACTCGAATACGCGTTTCCGAATCGCAATGTCGCCCCGATCGGCGTGGCAGCGCAGATCATTCCGTGGAACTTCCCCCTCTTGATGGCGGCCTGGAAGCTGGCGCCGGCGCTGGCGGCCGGGAACACGATTGTCCTCAAGCCCGCCGAAACCACCCCGCTGACTTCCTTGCTTCTCGGCGAAATCATCCAGGAAGCGGGACTTCCTGCCGGCGTCGTCAACATCGTGACCGGCGGGCCGCAGAGCGGCGCGGCGGTCGCGGGTCACAAGGACGTCGACAAGATCGCATTCACCGGGTCGACGGAAGTCGGGAAGCGAATTCAGCGCGCCGTCGCGGGAACGAAGAAAAAGCTGACGCTCGAGTTAGGCGGAAAAGCGCCTAACATCATCTTCGAAGATGCGCCGCTCGATCAGGCGATCGAAGGCATCATCAACGGTATCTATTTCAATCAGGGTCATGTCTGCTGCGCCGGGTCGCGGCTGTTCGTGCAGGAATCGGTGGTCGAGCCGATCATCCGCAAGCTGCGCGATCGCATCGGCACGCTGCGCGTCGGAAATCCGCTCGACAAGAACACCGACGTCGGCGCGATCAACTCGCGCGCGCAGCTCGAGAAGATCCAGGAGCTCGTCGACAGCGGCGTCGAAGAAGGCGCGGAGATGTTCCAGTCGTCGTGCTCCGTTCCCGATCGCGGGTTCTGGTTCCGGCCTACATTTTTCACCGGCGTTGCGCAATCGAGCCGCATCGCGCAGGAGGAGATCTTCGGTCCGGTGCGATTGAAAAAGCGAACAACACGCCCTACGGGTTGTCGGCCGGCGTCTGGACTGAAAAAGGATCGCGGATTCTGAAGATGGCCGCCAAGCTTCGCGCCGGCGTCGTGTGGGCGAATACCTACAACAAGTTCGATCCTTCATCGCCGTTCGGCGGATTCAAGGAGAGCGGCTACGGACGCGAGGGCGGATTGCACGGACTCGCGGCGTACGTGAGCCTCAGTTGATATGCCGCGCCTCAACGTTCGCAAGACTTACAAGCTCTACATCGGCGGCGAATTTCCCCGCTCGGAATCGGGTCGTTTCTACCCCGTGAAGAACGGCAAGGGAGGCGATTTGCTCGCCAACGCTTGCCGCGGATCGCGAAAAGATCTTCGCAATGCCATCCAGGCGGCGCGTAAAGCATTCGCATCCTGGAGCGACAAAACGGCGTACAACCGCGGTCAGATCCTTTATCGGATTGCCGAGGTCTGCGAGTCGCGCGCGGCGGAGTTGGCGGATGAGCTCCGGCGTCAGGGCGTTGCGGCCGTCGACGCGCGCAAGGAAATCAACGCCGTCATCGATCGGTGGGTTTACTACGCCGGCTGGAGCGACAAATACGCGCAGGTCGTCGGATCCGTCAATCCGGTCGCCGGTCCCTACTACAACTTCACCGTTCCCGAGCCGACCGGCGTCGTCGGCGTCGTCGCCCCCGAAGAGCCCTCGCTTCTGGGATTCGTCAGCAGAATCGCGCCGGCGATCGTCGGCGGAAACACGGTCGTCGCGATTCCGTCGGAGTCACGGCCGTTCGCCGCAATCACGTTGGGCGAGGTCTTCCAGACTTCGGATGTTCCCGGCGGCGTTGTCAACATCGTCTCCGGCCTGAAGAGTGAGCTCGTTCCCTGGCTCGCGTCGCACATGGACGTCAATGCCGTCGACGCGACTGGAGTTGCGTCGGAAGCCTTGCCGGCGCTGCAAAAAGCGGCTGCCGAAAATGTGAAGCGCATCGTGCGCTTCGACGCTGACGGAATCGGCTGGGACGACACGCGCCTGTCGCAGTCGCCGTATGCCATTTACGATTTTCAGGAAATGAAGACCGTATGGCACCCGATGGGGATGTGAGGGAAGCGCGCCGAAGGCGCGCGGACAGCGATGTGCGCGGCGGCCACAAAACAAAATGCCCGTTCCTTGGCCGGAGGAACGGGCTCGGCGCGCTAGAGTGCGCCCGCTAGGCCGCTGCGATTTTCATCAGATCAGCGACGCGACACAATCTAATTCCAGATCGCGCGCGCGGCAAGGGCGATTTCGTAAATCACTTCACCTTGGTGCCGGCGGGAACGGCGGCATCGACATTCAGCAGCGAAGGCTCGCCTCCGATGGACGCCGCCAATACCATGCCGTTGGACTCGATTCCCATGAGTTTCGCGGGTTGCAGGTTCGCGACGATGACGACTTTTCGCCCCACCAGCTCTTCGGGCGCGTAGCGTGTCGCGATTCCGGCGACCAGCGTGCGCTCGCGTTCACCGTCGAACACAGTCAGCTTGATCAGCTTTTTCGATTTTTCGACTTTCTCGGCGGCGCGGATGTCGGCAACTCTCAGGTCGACCTCCATGAATTGATCGATCGAGATTTTGGCCAGGTCGGGCGGCGCTGCCTGCGTCGTTTCGATGGGTGGGTTCGACATAGTTCCTCCGATGTAAGCCGCGACATCGATGCGCGGGAAGATGGATTCACCGACGCGAATGGGCACGTTGTTCGGCAAGCGGCCCCATTGCAGCGCGTCCGGTCCGATCGCATCGGGGTCGCTGCCGAGGCGAGCGAGCGCGTCGCGTGACAGAGCCGGCATGAACGGCGCCAGCATGACCCACACGATGCGCAATGACTCCAGTGTGTTCCAGATGACGCGCGACAGGGCTTCGTCCGCTCCGGTCTCCTTGAATTTTTTCCAGGGCTCATGCGCAACAATATAACCATTTATCGCAACTAATAATCGCCATGTATTTTCCAGCGCGCGTTGAAACGCATAGTCGTCCATCGCGCGCAGATACTCGGGGACGAGCTGGCCCGAGGCCCGCAGCAGATCGTTGTCATCGCAGGGCGTCGGCGGTGTCTTGCCGCCGAAGTACGACTCCGACATCTTGAGCGCGCGCGACATCGTGTTGCCAAGGTCATTGGCGAGGTCGGCGTTGTATCGGACCACGAATGCTTCGTCGGAGTAGTTCTGATCCTGACCGAACACCATTTCGCGCAACACGAAGTATCGAAAGGGATCGGCGCCGAAGTCGTCGATGATGTTTTCGGGCCGGACGATGTTGCCGAGCGATTTTGAGATCTTCTCGTTGTCGCGCAGCCACCACCCGTGACCGAAAACGCGCTTGGGCAGATCGACGCCCGCCGACATCAGGAATGCCGGCCAGTACACAGCATGGAAGCGAATGATGTCCTTGCCGATGAGATGCAGATTCGCCGGCCAGTAGCGCTGAAATTTTTCGTTGTCGCTACTGCCGAAGCCGAGCGCCGAAATGTAGTTCGTCAGCGCGTCGAGCCAGACGTAGATGATGTGATCGGGATTTCCCGGCCACGGAATTCCCCAGCGGATCGATGTTCGTGAAACGGAGAGGTCCCTGAGTCCCGATTCGACGAACGCGATCACTTCGTTGAACCGCGTCTGCGGCTGCACGAATCCGGGATTGCGCTTGTAGAAGTCGAGGAGCAGACGGCCGTAGCGAGAGAGGCGAAAGAAGTAATTCTGCTCGCGGGCGCGCTCGAGCGGATGGCCATTCGGACATTTCGCATCGGTGACTTCTTTCTCGGTGAAGTACGTCTCGTCGTTCGGGCAATACCAGCCCTGAAATTCGCCGAGGTAGATGTCGTCGGGATTGCGCTCGAGCATGCGTTGGATGATTTCGTGAACGCCGATGCGATGCCGCGCTTCGGTCGTGCGGATGAAATCGTCATAACTGATGTTCAGCTTTTTCCAGAGCCGGTGATGGTCGGCCACCACGCGGTCGGCAAGCTCGATCGGAAGGATGCCCTGCTTGGCGGCCGATCG
>QHVX01000055.1:10526-11909 GCA_003222375.1 Acidobacteriota bacterium | reverse complement strand
GAATTGCTTTGACAATTCGGTCCTGATCGAGCTTGTCGAGAAATTCCTTCTGCTTCATCTACCAGCCTCCGCTAGCTCCACCGCCTCCGAATGATCCTCCTCCGCCCGAGAATCCGCCCCACCCTCCCCCGCCGCCACCGCCGCTCCACCCGCCACCGCCCCCAAATGTACGCCCGCCGCCGCCGAGGAAAAATAGTGGCCAGAAACATCCTCGGCCGCGCGAGAAAATGAGAATGAGCAGAATGATGAGGATCCAGAACGCCACCGTGCAGCCGATGCCGGCGCCTTGCGCGCCTCGTGAGCCTTGCGAGCGCCGCTGCACCGGCACCACTGGCGCTTCCTTGTGCTCGATCTCCGCCATCAGCGCGTCGGCGCCGGCGTTCAGCCCGCCTGCGTAATCGCCCTGACGAAAATGCGGCGCGATGTATTGGTCGATCACGCGCCGTGAAAAAGCGTCGGTGATCGTCCGCTCGAGTCCATATCCGACTTCGATCCGAATCTTTCGCTCTTTGATGAAGACGAAGAGGATCAAGCCGTTGTCGAACTTCTTGTTGCCGACCTTCCACCGCTCTGCGCAGCGGATCGTGAAGTCTTCGAGCGCCTCCCCGTCGAGCGAAGGGAAGATGTAGATGATGAACTGCGCTCCCGATCGCTGTTCGAAGGCCGCCAGTTTTTCGTTCAGCGTGTGCGCGTCGCTCTCGCTGAGAACGCTGGCCTTATCCGTGACGAAGGTGGTGGGCGGCGGGGGGACGTCGAGGGCGAACGCGGCGCTCGCGAGTACAGCGAGCAGCGCGAGGAATAACGATGAACGATGAAGGATGAACGATGAGCGTTCAGTCATCCTTCGGTGTTCATCGTTCATCGCTCATCGTTCATCGTTACTTCGGCGCCGGCGCCGGCTGTGGATTGCCGAACGGCTGGAAGTTCACCTCAGGCGGAGTGCTCGATCCTGCCACGCCGCGGAAGTATGCCTTCGGCTTGAATCCGAAGAGGTTCGCGACAATGTTGGCCGGGAACTTCAGCACAGCGGAGTTGAACTGCTGCGCGACTTCGTTGTACCGCCGGCGCTCGACCGCGATGCGATTCTCGGTTCCCTCGAGCTGCGACTGCAACTCGAGGAAATTCTGATTCGATTTCAGGTCGGGATACCGCTCCACGACGACGAGCAGTCGCGACAGCGCGTTGCTCAAGGCGCCCTGGGCCGCTTCGAATTGCGCCAACGCCTGCTGGTTGTTCGGAATGTCGGAAGCAGCGCCGGGTGCGCCGCCGGGAGCAGCAACCTGTCCGACGCGTGACCGAGCATTCACGGCGGCCTCGAGAGTCGATTTCTCGAAATTCGCCGCGCCCTGAACGGTCCGGACTAGATTCGGAATCAGATCGTAG
>QHVX01000055.1:0-10480 GCA_003222375.1 Acidobacteriota bacterium | reverse complement strand
CAGATCCCGCCGATCAGCAGGACGACAAGCAGCACAACCAGGCAGCCGACGAGACCAAATCGCAATCAAAACTCCTCTTCTTCTTCCTCTTCTTCCTCTTCCGCTTCTTCTTCCCGTTCCGGCACGACGAGTTCTTCCTCTTCCTCTTCGCCTGCCGGCGCCGGCGCCGCTCCCTCGGGTTCGGCCGGCAACTCCTCCTCGGGCGGTTCCTCGACGACGCGCGCGGCGCGTCCGCGATGTGCCGTCACCGGCGGCGCTTCCTCAGCGTCACGCTGATCGGCGCCGCACTTTGGACATACGGGAATGGGCTTTCCGAGATCGTAAAACTTGGTGTGACAACTGTAGCAGGTGTATTTGCGTCCGAGGTCTGCCATGCGGCGCGACACACTAGCACAAGAAAAGGCAGAAGGCAGAAATCAGAAGGCAGAAGGTGGCAGAGACTTCTGCCTTCTGCCTTCTGCCTGCTGCCTTCTGCCTTCTGCCTGCTGCCTTCTGCCTTCTGCCTTCTTACTGCACTCTCGGAACGGCTTGCGCGGCGCGCGAGCCGGCGTCGTTCGCGCCCGGCACGCCGTGAGCGCGCACATCGGCAGCTTGCAACGCCAGCTTCTGGGCGTCGGGAAACACATCGAGCGCCTTCTCGATCTGATTGTCGCCCTGCAGTCGATAAGGATACGAGGCATCGAACCCGAATTTTGCGGCCACGATCTCGGCCTTCAACGCGCGCTCGATGAATCTCCGATCATTCTCTTTCTGGATCGCCTGACGGATTTCGTCCAGCGGCGCAACTTCTTTTCCAGCCGAGTAGCGGATGAAATCCTCGACGATCTGAGGAGTGATCACGAGATCTTTGTCGACTTCCGGATGCTTCGCCGCGTATTCGACGCCGAAGTTGAAGAGCGCGCTGCGGACTTCGAGAAGCTGTGTCGTCTTCGTCAGCGGCGCAGGCTTGACGATGACGTCAGGAGTAATTCCGCCGCCGCCATAGACGACGCGGCCGGTGTCGGTCTTGAATTGCTTCCGATCCTTGAGCGGAATCTCGTTCGCCTGACCTTCTTCATTTTCGTCGGCGACGTAGTAGTCGTAGAACGAGGTGTAGTCGCGCTGGATGTTGCGTCCTGAGGGCGTGTAATACTTCGATGTCGTAAGAGCGAGGCCGGCGCCGTACTGCAGCGTGTAAACGCTCTGCACGAGTCCTTTGCCCCAACTCGTCTCACCGACGACCAGGCCGCGATCGTGGTCCTGAATCGCGCCGGCGACGATCTCCGACGCCGATGCGCTTCCACGATTCACGACGACGACGAGCGGAGTGTCGAGCTTCTGATGTTTTCCAGGCGCCGTGTAGTCCTGCGCCGAATCGGTCGTGCGACCCTTCGTGTAGACGATCATCTGACCCTTGTCGAGGAAGTGATCGGCGACGCCGACGGCTGCGTCCAGCAATCCGCCCGGATTGCCTCGCAGATCGAGAACGAGCCTCTGCATGCCTTCCTGCTTCAGCTTCTCGACGGCGTCATCGAGCTCGCGAACTGTCGTGGCGGTGAAATCCTTGATCTTGATGTAGCCGACGCCTGGGCGAAGCATCAGCACATTCGAAATCGAATTGGTCGGGATCGCGGCGCGGACGATCGTCAGCGGGATCGGCTCCTTGATCCCAACGCGCATGATTTTGATGTGAACCGTCGTTCCCTTCGGTCCCTTGAGGCGCTTGACGACATCGTCGAGCGAAAGGTCGTCGGTGGAAACACCTTCGACTTCCGCGATCACGTCGCCGGCGCGGATGCCGAGTCGCGCAGCGGGAGTTCCTTCCAGGGGCGTGATGACGGTGACCTGATCGTTGCGCTTGGTGACGAGGATGCCGAGGCCGTAGAAGGAGCCTTTCTGGCGATCCTGCATGTCGGAATACTCTTTGGGCTCGAGAAACGTGGTGTGCGGATCGAGCGTTCGAAGCATGCCGTCGATCGACGAGTACACAAACTTGTCGGAAGGCGTGTCTTCCGGCGCCCACGATGTGACGGCGGCTAGCAGATCCGTGTACTCTTTCAGCCGTTTTTGGACATCGTTCTGTACCGGCGAGCCGAACAGTCGATTACCGTAGAAGCCGCCAAACAGCGTCGCCGCAGCGACTGCCACGAGAAGGGTGAGCGAAAAGGTCCACTTGTTTGTCTTTTGAATAGTTAC
Source organism: Acidobacteriota bacterium (assembly GCA_003222375.1). Lineage (GTDB taxonomy): Bacteria > Acidobacteriota > Thermoanaerobaculia > Gp7-AA8 > Gp7-AA8 > Gp7-AA10. The sequence goes on along the minus strand of QHVX01000055.1, from coordinate 8,305 downwards.
CATGCAGTCCTGCGTCGCAACAGATTTGAAGGTCGTAACGTCATTATAGGGGCGGACTATTCGCCCGGCGGTTGCTGTTCGATTTGTCACAGAAAGGGCCATTCATGTTCGGTTCACTCGGCATCCCGGAACTGATCCTCATTTTCATCGTTGCCCTGCTGGTGTTTGGCCCGAAACGCCTGCCGGAAATCGGTCGCACGCTTGGTAAAGCCATCGGCGAGTTCAAGAAAGCTACTGACGACCTGAAAAACACCATCGAACGCGAAGTGCAGGTGGAGGAGATGAAGCAGCTCGCTCCGCACATCACTCCCGCCGCGGAAGTGGTATCAAGAGATGAGCCAGTCGCCGCATTGCCGGCCGAGCGCACGGACTACACCAAGCCGGCATGACCGATTCGCTGACTGACGCCGAGTCGGGTTTCGGCTCGACCGAGCCGGAGCACGAACTTCCGAAGATGACGTTCCTCGAGCATCTCGAGGAGCTCCGCAAACGTCTCATCGTCTCCATCATCGCCCTCGGCGTCGCATTTCTGGCGTGCTGGAACTATGCGGACCGCATCTTTGGTCTGCTGGCGCGGCCACTGTCCCGTTTTCTCCCCCCCGGCGACAAGCTCGTCTTCACGCGGCTCACGGAACCGTTCCTCCTCTATATGAAGGTGGCGTTCTTCGCCGGGATTTTTGTCGCCTCGCCGATCATCCTGTGGCAACTTTGGTTGTTCATTGCTCCCGGTCTCTACAAGCGGGAGAGACGCTACGCGGCGCCTTTCATCATCATCGCGTCGCTCTTTTTCATTCTGGGCGGCTGGTTCGGCTGGCGCGTGTTGCTTCCCGGAACATGTGCTTTCTTCCTGGAAACCGGAAAGCAGTTCAAGCAGATGATCAAGGCGGACGAATTCTTCTCGTTCGCGAGCATGATCATTCTGGCGACGGGACTCGTCTTCGAGACGCCGATTCTGATCTTCTTCCTCGCGCGATTCGGAATCGTGACGCCCGCATTTCTGCTGCAGAAATTCAAATGGGCGATCGTGCTGTCGTTCATCATTGCCGCGATCGTCACGCCAACGCCCGACATGGTCACGCAGACGGCGCTGGCCCTTCCGATGATCGGCCTCTACGCACTCGGCATCGGCATCGCGTACCTGTTCGGCAAAAAAGCTACTTAGCGCGCGCTGCCGGCGCTTCATCGTTGCGAATCGGCGGCAAGCTGCGCAGGTAAACGTAGATGGCGCGAAGGTCGTCGTCTGACATTCGCCGAATCTGCCGCCACGGCATGAACGGATCAAGCTCCTCGCCACTCAGGCGTTTTCCGCTGCGCAGTGTCTGCAGAAAATCGGCCTCGCTCCAGCGTCCGATTCCGGTGTCAGGATCCGGCGTTAGGTCGGTCGGCCTCTTAGGAAAATCTTTCGGCGGATGCGCCATGCCGGCGAAAAGACGGTTCTTGTCCGGCTTGGATTGCAATCCACTGCGCGGCGTATGGCAGTCCGCGCACAGGCCGGCGTGTTGTGCCAGGTAACCGCCATACGCGGTTGCTCCGCGCGGAGGTGTTGCCACTGAAACCGCCGGCTTCGGCCGGAGAAACAGAAGCTTGCCGAGCTTGAACGCAATGCTCGGACTCTGTGTCACTTCATGACGGACCGGCGCAAGGCTCTTCAGATAGCGAGCGACGGACAGCGCGTCATCGTCCGACATTTCGTGAAACCACTCGTACGGCATCACCGGCGCGAGGAGGCGTCCATCCTTTCGCTGACCGTTGCGAATCGCGCGAACGATTTCTGCGTCACTCCAGCTTCCGATTCCGGTCTCGGCATCCGGCGTGAGGTTCGAAGCGCGGGCGATTCCGATACGCCAGTCGCGGAATTCCGTACCGCCGCTGAGCGGCCCGTCGACGTCATGCTTCGGGTCGGCAGCGTGACAACCTCCGCATACCGCGACGTTGCGCACGATGTACTCGCCGCGCGCCGCGGTCGCGGCGCTAACGATCGCTGGCGAGAACGCCGGCAAAGGAACCTGTGCGTGACGACACGCGAGTGCCACCACGCAAACTGCGGCGATTCGATGGAATCTCATGCCGGCCGGCGCCTGCATGTTCAGCACCAGCGGACAGCCTCTCACTTTGAGGCAACGCAGCGCCGGCGTACGATGAGGGAATCATGCCGCAAGTGAACTATCTGGCTGTCCTTGTCAGTGGTGTTGTCATCTTCATCCTCGGTGGGCTGTGGTATTCGCCCGTCCTCTTCGCAAAACCGTGGACTCGCCTCATGGGAAAAAATGAGGAGGAGATGAAAACCTACATGGCAACGCCGGAGGCGAAGCGCGCGATGCCGATCATGTACGGCCTTGCACTGGTGAGCGGATTGGTCATCGCGTGGGTGATGGCGATCGTCGTGAAACACTTCCCGCCTTTGTCGGCGCTGCGCGGCGCCGAAGTGGGCGCGCTGTGCTGGCTCGGATTTGCGGCGACGACGAGCTACGCGACGTCGCTGTTCTCGATGCAGCCGAAGGCCTTGTGGCTGATCAACTCCGGCTACAACCTCGTCTCGTTCGTAATCGCAGGAATCATCCTGGCGGTCTGGCGGTAGCGCCTATCTTTCGACTTCGAAGTCGGCTTCGATCGACGGCAGCGCCTCATTGAAGATGACCGTGGTTTCCATGATCGGAAACAGCACAGTGTGGTTCCGCTGCTGCACCTCGACGATGATCTCGTAAAAGCCGAGATCGTTGATGGCGACCAGAGTGCCCGGCTTGCCCTTGAACTCGACCGTTTTGTTGAAGACCGAGACCTTCGCAGGTATTTCCATGCGGCTAAGTTAGCATGACCACCCGCCCGGTTGGGATGTAAGGATGTTGGGATGATGGACGAACATGTCCCAACATCCCAACGTCCTAACCGGGCGGGCGGGCGGAAGGCTTACGGCTTCTTGACCGGCTTCTGGGCTGCCGGTTTTTCGCTCTTTGGCGCGGCCGCAGGTGCAACCTGTGGTTTCGGCGCCGGCGGCGCTGGAGGCGGCGCGAAGTAGGCCTCGTCGTAAACGGGCTTCGCCGATTCCTTCAGCGCGTCGAGCGTGTCGCGCAACTTCTTCTGCTTGACGTTCTTTTCGAGCGTGGGCTTCACCTGCTCGAACGGCGTCATCGAATGCTCTTCGACTTTGATGATGTGGTAGCCGAACTGCGTGCGGACGACCGGCGTCATGTCGCCGACCTTTGCGGAGAATGCCGCCTGCTCGAATTCCGGCACCATCTGGCCGCGTGAGAAGGCGCCCAGCTCACCGCCGTTCTTGCCGGTCTCGGTGTCGTCGGACTCCTTCTTCGCAACATCTTCGAATTTCGCCTTGCCGGCGACGATTTCTGCGCGCAGCGTTTCGGCTTTGGCCTTCGCTTCGGCGTCGGTCAGCTCTTTCTTGCCCTTGGGCGCGGCCGGGCTGCCTTTAAAAGCGATCAAAATATGTTTCGCTTTTACTTGCTCATATTCTTTCTTGTTTTCGTCGTAGGCCTTCTTGAGATCGGCGTCGCTGACCGCGATGGTGCTATCGAGGCGCTTGAGCTCTTCCTGCGCGACCAGGTTCTCGCGAAGCAGCGTGAGCTGCTTCTGGACGTCGGCGTCCTTATCGAGCCCATTCTTCAATCCTTCGGCGGCCAGAAGCTTCATGCGGAGGTAGTCGTCCGCGAACTGCTTCTTGCCCGGTCCGAGGGCGTAGGACTGATATTCGGCGGGAAGCGATTTCACAGCCGTCTCGAAGTCCGACTTGTGAATCGCTACCGTTCCCGCGGTGATGATCACTGGATCGGTATTGGTCGCGGTCACAGCGGCAGTCGTCGTCGCTGCCGTTGGGGTCGCGGGCGGCGCCGCCGGTTTGTCCTGCGCCAGCGCGACGAGCGCGAGCGCAAGTGCGCTGACAGTGATGATTACTTTCTTCACACGTTCTCCTTGTGGTTACCTTATGAGAGGCGCGAGGTACAACGGGGGGTCTTTGGGCTTTGATTCCCTACAACTTGCGAAGAGCGGCCTCGATCCGAAGGACACCTTCACGGAGCCTGTCCATCGAAGTGGCGTAGCTGATGCGGACGTGGTCATCCGACCCGAACGCGATGCCGGGCACGACCGCCACCCGGGCTTCGTCGAGCAGGTACTGCGCGAACGAATTGGAATCGCGGACCTTTCCTTTCCCGTAGACCGCTTTCACTTCCGGGAAGAGGTAAAACGCTCCGTCGGGATCGGTGCAGCACAATCCGTCGATTGCGTTGATCGCCGGAACGAGCCACGCGCGCCGCTCCGAATACGCCTGATGCATCTCCTCGACCTCGGGCGCGTCATGGCTCAGCGCCTCCAGCGCGGCGGCCTGCGAGATCGAGCTCGGATTGGATGTCGAATGGCTCTGGATCTTCGACGCCGCCGAGATGATGTTGGGATGCCCAACGGCGAACCCGAGTCGCCAGCCGGTCATCGCGAAGGTCTTGGACATCGAGTTGACTGTGATGACAGTCTCCGGATGCTCGTTGTACCAGCGCATGGCGGAGACATGCTGCGCGCCGTGGTAGACGAAGAATTCGTACGTTTCGTCGAAGAGCAGAAACGCATCGCGCGCGCTGCACCACTCGATGATTTTCTCGAGCTCGGACGCCTCGATCACCGCGCCGGTCGGGTTGCACGGCGAGTTGATGATCACGCCGCGCGTTCGCTCGCTGCCAACTGCCGCGATTGACTCGAATGTCGGCCGGAATTTCGGCGCCGCGGTCGCTGCGAAGACAGGCGTTCCGCCGGCGAACTGGACCTGGTCGGGAAAACTCACCCAATACGGCGACGGAATGATGACCTCATCGCCCTCTTCGACGGTTGAGAGGATGACGTTGAACAGCTCCTGCTTTCCGCCGGTTCCAGCGATGACGTTGTCGGCGGTGACGCGAGCGCCCCAACGCCGTTGATAGCGCGCGGCAATCGCATCGCGCAGCGCTTTCGTTCCGGCGTTGCTGGTGTATTTCGTCTGGCCCTTGTCGATGGCGCGCTTTCCGGCGGCCGAGATCGATTGCGGCGTCTGAAAATCGGGCTCGCCCGGGCCGAAATCGACCACGTCGACGCCCCGTCCGATCAGCTCCTGGGCGTTGTTCATCACGGCGATCGTCGGCGAGATGCGAATCCCGGTGACGCGCCGCGTCAGTCGAACCGACGGTTTGATTGAAGTCGTCATGACTTGGCCGCTACGTGCTCAGCGAATGTCCGGCGCAATCCATGCCATGCAGGCGGTGCGGATCTTCTGGCGATCAAGAGCGCGATCTCGATGAGACACCATCCAAGATACACGTAAATCATGGCTTCGCGCCACGATGGAACGACGAACTGGACGAACCAGAAAACGAAAAGCACGCCGGCCTCGTGCGCTTTGAGCTCCAGATTGATGAGCAGCAGGAAGCCGAGAAAGCTCTGGAGGATCGTGAGCAGGATCTCGTGGCGCTGAAACTCGTTGAAGACCAGCGGCTGCAGCTTGCCGGCGCTGATCACGAACAGAATCGGGATCATCGCCGAGAGGATGCTCCACTGATTGATGTTCGAGGAGACCATGTTCATCAGCGCGACGTTGGCGGTCGAGACTTTGCGGGCCCAGTAAAAAGCGCTGAGCTTTTCGGGAAACTCGGAGAGAAACGGCGCGACCCACTGCACGAAGACGAAGGTCGAGACTCCGAAGGACGCCGCCAGCCCGAGCATGGAGTCGAGAAACGGATGCGCCGAAAAATAGAGAATCACACCGCCGACGATGAAGAGCATCCAGATCGCGAAGTTGCGTTGCGCCGGCGGCAGCGCCAGCGTTTTTCGCGGGATGACGCCGAGGTCCTCGAGCGCCTCTTCATTGCTTTCGCGCGGCGGGATTTTCCAGAGCACCCACAAATACGCGACATAGCAGGCGGTCAGCGGAAAGGCGTCCCACAGCGTGAGCGTGCCTTTCCACCAGATGAACGTGAAATAGAGGATCGGAAGAAGCAGCCCGAAGATCTCGACCGAATGTTCGTCGTCGAGGCGGATGGCGATCAACTTCTTTCGAAAAACGGCCGCGACGAAGTAGATCATCGGCCATCCAAGTCCAACGAGCAGGCGAAGGCTGCCGGTGAAATTCGCGATCGCGAGCGGCATCTTCGAAGGATCCTTGCCCGCCTGCCATGCGATCACGGCTTCGACCGCGAACTCCGGCATGGTCTGCAGCCACGCGAGAATCGCGAGCGCCAGCCCCTGCGAGATCAGAAACTGCGCCGCCTCGGCGCCCCACGCGATGACGAATGCCGAGAGCAGGATGCTGGGAAACGTCCAGAGCGAAGAGAGGCCGGACGTTTTCAGTATCATCGCGGCCCGAAGTCTAAAGGAACCTCTGCATGATCACGAGCAAAGACAACGCGTCGTACAAGCGCGTGCGCACGGCGATGCGTGAGCATCGTGACGAAATTGTCATCGAAGGACCGAAGGCGGTCGCCGATGCGATCGCCGCGGGGTGGAAGCCGATTCCGCTTCCTGCTTTTTCACCAACTCTGCTCAAATCGATCACCGACACGAAGACATCGCAGGGCGTGATCGGACTCTTCCAGCGTCCGCGATGGAAAGCCGAGCAGATTTTTTCACGCGCCGATGCGCTGGTCGTCGCGCTCGATGGTGTACAGGATCCCGGCAACGTCGGGACGATCGTGCGGCTCGCGGCGGCGTTCGATACAGCCGGCATCGTCCTTCTGCCCGGCTGTGCCGATCCGTTCGGACCGAAGGCGATTCGCGCATCGGCCGGAGCGATTCTCAACGTGCCGATCGTTTCGATGGCCGCCGACGAATTGCTGGCGACCAAGAAATCGATATTCGTCGCCGACGCCGATGGGTCGACAAACGACTTGCCGGCCGGAATCCTCGTCCTTGGCAGCGAAGGGCAGGGCGTCTCGCCTGCCTTGCGAGGGAGGGCAAAGGCCGTCGCGATCGAGACTTCCGGCCGCGTCGAATCGCTCAATGTCGCTGCCGCGGCGGCAATTTTTCTGTGGCGTAGCTTTCGCAGGCGAACGGGAGCGTGACCGAAGATCTCCGCGCGCTGCAGCAGGACTACCTCCAAAATGTTCACGAGACCGCCGTGCGCGTGCGCCGGCAGAGCCGGGACCTCAAGACTTCTTTCCCCGAGCTGCTGTTCGTCGCACATCAATTGAAGGGCTCCGGCGGATCACTCGGCTTTCCGCGGATCACCGAGCTCGCCCGCCGCATGAGCGACGAGTTGAGTCTCTTTTTCGATCCAGCCGAGACGCAGCGTCCGACGCCGGAAGAGTTGTCGGAGATGTTGATCGTGCTGTCTCACGAGCTCGAACGCGAGGTCAGCGCGGCGCAGCAACGCCTGCAGTAGCAGTAGACTCCGGCGCGTGCCAGGCAAGTTGCTCATCGTCGGAACTCCCATCGGCAATCTGTCCGATCTGTCGCCGCGAGCGGTGGAAGCTCTCAAATCAGCGGACCTGATCCTGTGCGAAGACACGCGGCACACCCGAAAACTGCTCACACATTTCGGAATCGATGGAAACGTGCATAGTTTTCATGAACATAATGAAGATGATAAAAGCGAACATATTATTGAGGCGGTTGCCGATGGTGAGACGGTAGCGCTGGTCAGCGATGCCGGAATGCCGGTCATCTCCGATCCCGGCTTCCGCCTCGTGCGCCTCGCTCGCGAACGCAAACTCACGATCGAGCCGATTCCGGGCCCTTTCGCGGGAATCGTGGCCCTCGTCGCGAGCGGCATTGCTCCCCTCCCCTTCACATTCTTCGGCTTCACGCCGCACCGCGAAGGTGAGCGGAAGGAGTTTTACCGCCGCATCAAGGCGATCGGACAGACGGCGATCGTTTACGAATCGCCGGAACGCGTCACCGAATCCCTCGACAACGCCCTCGAGGTCCTCGGCGACGTCGAGGTCACGGTCGCGCGAGAAATGACGAAGGTCCATGAAGAATTCATCAGCGGCTCGATCTCGGACGTGCTCGAGCAATTGAAAAAGCGCGGCATAGTCCGCGGCGAGGTCACGCTCGTCTTTGCCGCCGCGTTAACGCAGCCGCCGAAATTTTCGGCAGAGCAAGTCGCGCGGGAGTTTGAACGGCTGCGCGACAGCGGAATGCGACGTAACGATGCCGTCAAAGCGGTCGCCGAGAAGTTCGGCCTTCGAAAAAACGAAGTCTACAAATCGCTGCTCGGCGAATAGACCAGCCGCACGATCGCCTCGACCAGGTCGTCGATCGAGAACGGCTTCGTCAGCAACTCCGTTCGCGCAGGCAGCGGACCATCATCACCGCTGCGCACGCCCGCGAGGAT
>QHVX01000341.1 GCA_003222375.1 Acidobacteriota bacterium | reverse complement strand
CATGAGAATCGATGCCTCCGGCGGCCCGGCACAAACCCTCGGCACTGTGACGGGCGGGCGCGGAGGGAGCTGGTCGCCAAACGGCACGATCATCTTTGCGCCGACGCCGAGCTCCAACATCCTGAAAGTGTCCGATTCCGGCGGCATCGCGACCGCGGCAACGGAGGTCGATTTTGCTGCCGGAGAAACGAGTCATCGGTATCCCTCATTCCTTCCCGACGGCCGTCATTTTCTTTACACCGTTCAAAAACGGGTGAGCCGCCGCGACGAAGGAAGCGCGATCTGCGTTGGTTCAATCGACGACAAGAAGTTCAAGAAGAACCTTCTGCTGGCGGAATCCAATGCTGTCTATTCCAGCGGCTATCTGCTGTACTGGCGCGACGGATCGCTGGTCTCGCAGCAGTTTGACCCGAAGTCGCTGACTGTGGGACGCGACATCCATTGTTTTCGACGTCGAACGACGGCACTCTGATTTTGGAGACCGGCGCAGCCAACGACGTTTCCCAACTGGTGTGGGTCGACGCGTCCGGAAAAAAAATCGAGGAGCTTGGAAAACCGGCGGAATACCGGGCGCTTAGGCCGTCACACGACGGACGGCGTGTCGCTTTGGCCATTCTCGATCCGGCCACCGACCACACCGATCTGTGGATCATGGACATCGCGCGCCGGACAGCAACGCGTCTGACATTCGATCCTGGTGACGAGAACGCGCCGCGCTGGTCACCCGACGACAGCCAGATCGTCTATTTCTCGAATGCAAAAACAGCAGGCGACCTTCTCGTGAAACGGACCTCGGGTACCGGAACCGAGGAAGTCATTTACTCCAACAATTTCTTCAAGATCCCTACAGACTGGTCACCCGACGGCAAGACGATCTTTTTCCAGCAACAGATTCCCGGAAAGAGCGGCTGGGATCTGTGGACGTTCTCGCTGGTCGACCGTAAGGCGCAGGTTTTTCTTCAGACGCCATTCGACGAAGGGAACGCGCTATGGTCTCCCGACGGTCGGTGGGTGTTGTATCACTCGAACGAATCGGGCAAACAGGAAATCTATGTCGTTCCCGCCGATGGAAAGGGAGGGAAGTGGCAGATCTCGACTGACGGCGGAACAAGACCGCGCTGGAGCAGCGACGGAAAAGAGATCTATTACATCGTGCCGCGCGAACTCAAGCTCATGGCAGTCGGCGTAGCGACGCAAGGCAATGAATTCATTGCCGGGACTCCCCGCCCGCTCTTCTCACTGGAAAACACGCCGCGCAATAACGCTACCCCGTACGAGGTCGCGAACGACGGTAAGCGATTTCTCGTCAACACCGTCCCCGAACAGAGAGAAATCGCTCCGCTGACGCTCATTCAGAATTGGACGTCGGCGCTCAAGAAATGACTATCACCTCCGGCACCCGTCTCGGCCCCTACGAGGTCATCGCGCCACTCGGGGCGGGCGGGATGGGCGAGGTGTTCAAGGCGCGCGACACGCGGCTCGAGCGCAGCGTTGCCATCAAAGTCCTGCCCGCGGAATTTGCGCACGACGCGCAATTCAAGGTCCGTTTCGAGCGCGAAGCGAAAACGATCTCGCAGCTCAATCACCCGCACATCTGCACGCTCTACGACGTCGGCGACGGATACCTCGTCATGGAGCTGCTGGAAGGCGGAGCAGGTGCTGCGCTACGGTATCGAGATCGCCGCCGCGCTCGACAAAGCCCACAAAGCGGGTGTGGTCCATCGCGACCTGAAGCCCGGCAACATCATGCTCACGAAGAGCGGCGCCAAACTGCTGGATTTCGGTCTGGCGAAGCCGGCCTCAGTCTTCAACATCGACGGCGCGACCCAGCACAAGCCACTCACGCAGGAAGGAGCGATCATCGGCACGTTCCAATACATGGCGCCCGAGCAGATCGAAGGCGCACCCGTCGATGCACGCACCGACATCTTCGCCCTCGGTGTCGTCCTGTATGAGATGGCGACCGGCAAGAAAGCGTTCGAAGGGAAATCGAAAGCCAGCCTGATCGCCTCGATTCTCAGCTCCGAGCCGCAGCCGATCACGACGATCCAGCCGATGACGCCCGTGCCGTTCGATCGTCTCGTGCGCACGTGCCTGCAAAAGGATCCCGACGAGCGATTCCAATCGGCGCACGACGTCGCGGCCGAACTGCGATGGATCGTGGAGGCGGCGCCGCAGGCGCGCATGCGAACGTCGCGAAGCGCGTGGCTAACCCGCGCGCTGATTGCGGCGCTCATTGTCGCGAGCGGAACGTTTGCCTATCTGTGGTACCGCGCGAAGGCCGATCCGCCGCGCCGCGTGGAAGCTTCGATCCTGCCGCCCGAGAACGGCGAATTCTCACTCACCGTGAGTCCGCCTGCCGTTTCGCCGGACGGGTCGCGTGTCGCGTTCGTTGCCAGGCCAAGAGCCGTTACGAGAAGTCATCTCTACGTCTATCGGCTGGACAACGGCGCGACGCAGGATCTTGGAGTCGATGGATACGCTCCATTCTGGTCGCCCGACAGCCGGTCGATCGCGTACTTCGATGGCGCCGACAGAAAGCTGAAGCGAATCGACGTGGCCGGCGGGCCCTCGCAAGTGATCAGTGACTTTGCTCAGCGAGGCACCGGCGGCACTTGGAACTCGGAGGGCGTCATTCTTTTCCATCACAACGCACGCCGCGGTTTGTACCGCGTGCCGGCGTCGGGCGGCACGCCGGTCGAGGTCACGAAGATCGATCCCGCACGTGAGACGAGCCATCGCTGGCCTTCATTCCTGCCGGATGGAAAACACTTTCTCTATGTCGCGACGATGTACGGAACGGCCGAAAGCGGAGACGTTTATGTCGGCAGACTCGGTAGCAACGAACGCAAGTTGATCGTGACGTCGGATTTGCCCGCGATCTATTCGAAAACCGGCCACCTTTTGTATTGCCGTGATCGCGCTCTGGTGGCCCAGCCCTTCGATTTGAAAAAACTCGAATTGCACGGCGAAGCGACGGTGATTACCGACAACATCAACAATTTCACGTTGTTCGGAACGGCCTGTTTCGGAGTTTCATCGAACGGTGTCCTGGCATACGTGCGAGGCGGAGGAGAGCATTCACAGCTCGTGTGGCACGATCGAACGGGGAAGGTCCTCGGCACGATCGGCGATCCGGCCGACTATCAACGTCCGTCGCTTGCCCATCACGGCCGCCACGTTGTGTACGAAATCAACGGCGCCAACGGCAAGCCCGATCTGTGGATCTATGACATGGTTCGCCAGACCGCGACCCGGTTCACATCGGATCCGGGCGCAGAGAACAATGCCCTATGGAGCGCCGACGATCGCTACATCATTTACGCGGCCGAGGATTTGAAGACCGGCACTCGAGCAGTAGTGAAGCGCGAATCGAGCGGTTCCGGCACGACCGAGAAACTCTTCGACGCCACCAGTGGTTCGTCACTGACCGATTGGTCCCCCGACGGCAAATACATCTGCTTTCATGATGGAAGCGACGTTTTTTATTACTCGATCCCCGATCGAAAGATCGTCAAGGTTGTCGGCACACCTTTCCCGGATATTGTCGGCCGTTTCTCGCCCGACGGGCGTTGGCTGTCGTATACATCCGACCAATCGGGACGGCAGGAGGTCTACGTCCAGCCGTTTCCAAACGCGACGTTCGTAGCGAAAGTTTCGACGAACGGAGGACACCAGGCCCGCTGGACTGCCAAGGGACGCGAGATCATCTATATGACGCCGGAACACAAGGTGATGTCGGTCGCGATTCACACCGACGGGAAGGATTTCGAAGCCGGCGTTCCCAGGGAACTCTTTTCCTATCGCGTCAAGCTAGGCGGCTGGCCGATGGACGTGACGGCTGATGGTCAGCGGTTTCTCGTCAACGAGCCCGTGGGCGACGAGGGACCGATGCCGATCACGCTGGTTGTCAACTTCATGCCTCGTCAGTAGGCAAGCAGCTCCCGCGCGGCCTGCTCGATCTCCTCTTCGCTCGGCAGAAATTCTTCCTCCAGCGGGGGCGAATAAGGGACGGGCGTATCGAGGGCGCCGATGATCCGAACCGGCGCGTCGAGAAATTCGAACGCTTCCTCCTGGATGATCGCCGCGATCGACTCGCCAATCGACCCTGTGCGCGTGTCTTCGTGGATGATCATCACGCGGTTGCACTTCCGGGCCAGCTCGAGAATCGCGCTGCGATCGAGTGGAGCGAGCGTCCGCAGATCTAAGACCGCCGCATCGACTTTCTCCGCAACGCGCATCGCAACGTGGACATACGCGCCATAAGAAATGATCGCGAGCCGGTCTCCGGCGCGGCGCAATGCAGCTTTGCCGATCGGAATCGCTTCATCGCCGATCAATTGTTTTATGCGGGGATCGCGATAGAGCGCGATGTGTTCGTAGTACAGAACGGGATCGGGATCGGCGACCGCCGCGGCCATCAACGCGCGCGCGTCGTGCGGCGTCGACGGCACCACGATCTTGAGTCCCGGCGTCCGATAAAACCATGCTTCTGTATTTTGCGAGTGATACGGTCCCGCGTGACGCAATCCACCCCACGGCATGCGCAGCACCATCGGCACCGAGCCGCCCCAGCGATAGCGAATCTTGGCGGCGTTGTTGACGAGCTGATTGAAGCCGGTCGCGACGAAGTCGTTGAACTGGATCTCGCCGATCGGCCGCATTCCCGCCAGCGCTGCGCCGATACATACGCCGATCGTGGCGCCTTCGGAAAGAAT
>QHVX01000336.1 GCA_003222375.1 Acidobacteriota bacterium | reverse complement strand
GTGACCTCCGGGATGAGATCGAGAAATGCGACGCCGATGACCAGGCCCGACGAGAACGCCATGATGTACAGCAGATGGCGCTGGTAACGGAACGCGAACGCGCCGCCGGCAAGCGTCATCACGAAGGCGGACAGCGCGTAGACAGCCGGCATTAGACGTAGTGTAGTGGACGCGGAGGCCCGTCATGCTGAGCGCAGCGAAGCATCTCGCTGATGAGATCCTTCGCTCCGCTCAGGATGACGACAGTTAGTGACCGCGCTTGCCGTTCGCGCAGTCGACAGTCGAAGAAACGAGATCGTCGATGTCGAACGGCTTGCGGATTAGACCCCAGATGTGTGACATGTCGAGGTCCTGCACTGCGCGCTGGCTGGCACCGGTCATCACGATCACCTTCTCGAGCAGGGCGGGGCTGTCGCGCTCGAGGCGCGCCAGCAGCTCGAAACCGCTGACCGCTGGCATCATCAGGTCGAGCAGGATGACCGAATAGTTATGCCGATGGATCTGATCGAAAGCGATGCGGCCGTCGGCTGCCGTGTCGACCTCGAAGCCGTTTTTCGAGAGCAGCGTTGTGAATAGCCCGCGCAGCGCCTGATCATCATCCACAACGAGAACTGAGGTGCCCGAGGAAGGGGGATCCGACCGGGACATTTGCCGAGCAATCTATACCTGTAATGCAAAAAATGCCACTGAATTTTGCGTCTGCTGCAAATGCCTTCGGCCGATCAGGCTTCGTAGACGCGCACGAGATAGACGGCATCGTCCTTCTTGACCGTGGCGATCGATTCGCGGCCATTCGCGGGAGTCGCCATGCTCACGACCTCTGACTTGTTCTGCCTCACGAACTCGATTAGAGCATCATTGGGGTTGGTCGCTTCGATGATGGTTGGCTTCGACTCGCCGTCTGACGATGTCGGAAGCTGCCGGCTCTCGATCGTGAACTGCAAACGCGCCTCCGCTGGTACCAATATAGTGCTGCGCTTTGCTTTGCACCACATGCAAGAGCAATCCGCTTGCCACCAAAAAAGGCAGAAGGCAGAGGTCAGAAGGCAGAAGTGAATGCGGATCCTCCTGCCTTCCGCCTTCTGCCTTCTGCCTTCTGCCTTCTGCCTTCTGCCTTCTGCCTTCTGCCTTCTGCCTTCTGCTTTCTGCCTTCTGCCTCGGTCACGTGCCCAAAAGGTCGGGATGGCAGATACTCACGTTGATCGCTGTCATTGCCTGCCGAGGTAATCCATCCAACCAAAAGACTTTTCCGTTCCTGCAGCGCTACTCGGCTGCGCCGGCGGTCAAGACCGATCTGCTGCAACTGCAAAAAGACGACGGCCAATGGATCATGCCGGCGAAGGATTACGCGTCCCGACGGTTCAGCGCACTCAATCAGATCAACGCAAATAATGTCCGCAGTCTCAAAGTCTCGTGGACATTCTCGATGGCCAACGATCGCGGCGAAGAGGCGGCACCGCTCGTCGTCAACAAGACGATGTACGTCGTCAGCCCGTTCCCGAACACGCTGTACGCGCTCGATCTCACGCAGCCCGGGGCACCGGCGAAGTGGTCCTACAAGCCGAAAAATCTCGACCAGTCGGCGAAGGGCATCGCGTGCTGCGATTGGGTCAATCGCGGCTGTGCCTACGCGAACGCGAAAATCTTTTTCAACACGCTGGATGGCAAAGCGTGCGCCGTGAATGCGGAAACAGGACAGGAAGTGTGGGTCACGCAAGTCACCAACATGGCGCGCGGCGAATCGATCACGATGGCGCCGCTCGTCGTGAAGAACAAAGTTCTGGTCGGCGACAGCGGCGGTGAATTCGGCGTCCGCGGCTCACTGACTGCGCTCGACGCGGAGAGTGGCAAGCAAATCTGGAAGGCGTACAGCACCGGCCCCGATGCCGATTGCCTCATCGGATCAAGTTTCAAACCTCATTACGCCTCCGATCAAGGCAAAGACCTCGGCGTCAAAACCTGGCCGCCCGATCTCTGGAAAATCGGAGGCGGAACCGTGTGGGGATGGATCTCCTACGATCCGGAGCTCGATCTCATCTACTACGGCACCTCCAATCCCGGCCCATGGAATCCCGAACAGCGGCCGGGCGACAACAAATGGACTTGCGGAATCTTCGCGCGCCGGCCCGACACCGGCGACGCAATCTGGTTCTATCAATGGAGTCCGCACGATCTTTACGATCACGACGGCGTCAACGAACAAATCCTGGTCGACCTGCCGATCAACGGACAGATGCGCAAGGTGCTGCTCCGCGCCGAGCGCAACGGCCACGTCTACGTGCTTGACCGGGCGACCGGTGAGGTTCTCTCGGCTACGCCTTTCGCGTACAACACGATCGCGAAAGGGATCGATCTCGAGACCGGACGACTGATTCCGAATACCGAAAAGTCTCCCGGATTCGGTCGCGTCGTCCGCGAGATCTGCCCGCCCGCGCCGGGCGCGAAGGATTGGCAGCCGACTGCCTACTCACCGGTCACCGGTCTGTTCTACATCCCGCATCAGAATCTTTGTCAGGACGAAGAGGGCCTGCAGGCGAATTACATCGCCGGCACGCCGTACGTCGGCGCGAACGTGAAGATGTACGCCGGACCGGGCGGCCACCGCGGCGAGTACGACGCGTGGGATCCGATTCACGCGCGGAAAGTCTGGTCGATCAAAGAACGATTTCCGGTGTGGAGCGGAACTCTCGTCACCGCCGGCAACGTCGCGTTCTACGGAACGATGGAGGGTTGGTTCAAAGCCGTCAACGCGACCACCGGCGATTTGCTGTGGCAGTTCAAGACCGGCTCCGGCATCATCGGCCAACCCGTCACATTCCTCGGTCCCGACAGCAAGCAATACGTCTCGGTGCTCTCGGGCGTGGGCGGGTGGTCGGGCGCAATCGTCCCGGGCCAACTCGATCCTCGCGACGCCACCGCCGCCCTGGGCTTCGTCAACGCGATGAGCGATCTGCCTCGCTATACCACTAAGGGAGGAATGCTCTACACATTTGGGTTGCCATGAAGAAAGTTGTCAGTTCTCCGTTCTCCGTTCTCCGTGCGTGCACGGTGATGCTGCTTGTCATCGGCTGCACCCCGAATACCGGCGGAGAACGGCGAACGGAGAACGGAGAACGCGTTCTCCGCGTTTGCGCCGATCCCAACAACCTCCCCTACTCGAATTCGCGGCAAGAGGGCTTCGAAAACAAGATCGCCTCGCTGATTGCGCGAGATCTCGGCGCGCATGTCGAGTATTCGTGGTGGCCGCAGCGCCGGGGATTCGTGCGCAATACGCTCAGGGCCGGCGCGTGCGATTGCATCATCGGCGTCCCGAGTAATTTCGAGCTCGCCCTTCCCACCCAGCCCTACTACCGGTCGTCGTACGTTTTCGTTTCGCGGCGGGATCGGCATCTCGACATCACTTCGCTCGACGATCGGCGCCTCGAAAAACTGAAAATCGGCGTGCAGATGATCGGCAACGATCATTACAACTCGCCGCCGGCGCACGCGCTCACCAATCGCGGCATGATCGACAACATCGTCGGCTACACGGTCTACGGCGATTATCGCGATCCCGAGCCGGGGCGCGCGATTGTCGACGCTGTCGCGCGCGGGGACGTCGACGTCGCGATCGTGTGGGGCCCGCAGGCCGGTTACTTCGCGAAACACGCAAGAGTGGCGCTCGATCTGCGACCGGTCAATCCGCAGATCGATGTTCCGTTCCTCCCGTTCGTGTTCGAGATATCGATGGGAGTGAGGCGCGGCGATTCCGCCTTGCGAGATCAGCTCGATCGCGAGATCGAGCATCGGCGCGGCGACATCGAACGCATCCTCGACGCATACGGAGTGCCGCGTGTTTAGACGCACTTCTGCCTTCTGCCTTCTGCTTTTCGCCTTTTGCCACAGAGAGCAACGCAATCTGACACCCGACGCCGCCGCCAGCGCGCGCGTGATGCCGGTTCGCGTCAGTGGCCTGCAGCCGGGGCCGAAGCAGCTCTCCGCGACCGCGTTGAATAACCCGTACGAAGGAAACGCATATGTACAACTGCTCGGGATGCCACGCCCACGGCGGAGGCGGAATCGGCCCTGCGCTGATGGATGACGAGTGGACCTACGGGAGCTCGCCCGCCAACATCTATACCTCGATCGCCGAAGGCCGCCCTAACGGGATGCCGTCGTATGGCGGTCACATTCCCGACTACCAGATCTGGGAGCTGACGACTTACGTTCGCGCGTTAGGCGGTTTCGAATCAAGAGTGCAGGTATCGGCGCGACCCGACGCCATGATGCCGAGGAGAGCGGAGTGAAAGGCAGAAGGCAGAAGGCGGAAGGCAGAAGGATTCTGCGATCCGTGATCATGACTTCTGCCCTCTGCCTTCTGCCTTCTGCCTTCGCGGCCGACCAGAGTGTTCTCCGTCCTGCCGGGCCACAGGCAGAACGTCTGGTCACCCTGTGGTGGATTTTCCTCTGGGTCTGCACAGCCTTCTACGTCGCGATCCTCGCCTTCTTTTTCGCAGCGATGATTCGCGGACGGCGCAACACCGTCCCCGATGTGACGGAAGGAACAGAACAGCGCCTCGGTACCGCGGTCTGGACAGCCATCATCGTCAGCACGATCGGACTTCTGGCCCTGCTGGTGACGAGCGTCGCCGCTGGTCGCGATGTCGGTCGATTCGCTGCCGATAATCCCGCGCAGATCGAAATCGAAGTGATCGGCCATCAGTGGTGGTGGGAAGTGAAATACCCCGACGCGCTGGTGCCGATCCATCAGATCGTGACCGCGAATGAGATTCACATTCCGATTCGCGCGCCGGTACTGATCCGTCTCGTCACGCGCGACGTCATTCACAGCTTGTGGATTCCGAACCTGCACGGAAAGCTCGATCTGATTCCCGGTCGCGTCAACAAGTTCAGGCTGCAAGCGGATCGGCCGGGTGTGTATCGCGGCCAGTGCGCCGAGTTCTGCGGCCTGCAGCACGCGCATATGGCGCTGGCGATCATTGCCGAGGAGCCGGAGAAATTCGCGGAGTGGAAGACGCATCAGGGTCGGGGAGCGCCCACTCCGACGACGGCGCAGCAGGTGCGCGGACTTCAGGTTTTTCTCGGCGCACCATGCGCGAACTGCCACAACGTCGCCGGCATCGATGCCTACGCGACCCTCGGTCCGGATCTGACCCACTTTCGCAGCCGACCGACACTCGCGGCCGGGACATTGCTGAACACGCGCGGCAATCTCGCGGGCTGGATCACGAACGCCGCGG
>QHVX01000345.1 GCA_003222375.1 Acidobacteriota bacterium | reverse complement strand
CCGAACAGCTCCTGCAG
Source organism: Acidobacteriota bacterium (assembly GCA_003222375.1). GTDB lineage: Bacteria > Acidobacteriota > Thermoanaerobaculia > Gp7-AA8 > Gp7-AA8 > Gp7-AA10. Next base: position 2,728 of record QHVX01000345.1, on the reverse strand, counting down.
CTTGACTGAGGCGATGACGCTGCCGTCATCGCGAAACTCGAGCTTCGCTTTGCGTCCGCTCGGAAGGGTGATGGTTTCGATCGACTTCTCGCGAACTTTCGGCTTCGCGATGCGGCCGATCGTCTGCTCGTGCAGCAGCAACGCGCCGTAGAAACGGCGCTCGACGATGCGGTGGTCGATTCGTGTCTCCTCGCGGCGGTCGGGCTCCAACCATTCGCGCTCGATCGGCCGCGCCATGCGCACGAGATCGCCGGTGATCTCGAGAACCACGAGAAACTCGCCGCGCCCGTCATCGATCTCGCGCGCCAGCGTCGCGCCCGTGCCCGATGAGAGCAGCACTCGCGGCGAGCGCGGTTCGCGGCGCATCGCGACGCGATCGGGATAACCGGCGAACAGCGCGCGGCGCAACGTCGCATCGTCGACGTGCCTTCGGTAGGCACTGCCCAGGACCTTGCGGACGATCGAGGTGAGCTCGCGCGGATCGTCGTTCATCAGATGTGCGCAAATCTCGACGGCTTCGTCGGCTCCCTTTGCATCGACGAGCACGCGAGCCAGACGCGGATGCAGTGGAAAGCGACGCAGCTCGTCGAGGTCGCCGAGGTGCGAGAGGAGCGCGATGGCGGCGTCGAGGCGATCTTCGGGTGGCCGCTCGAACCACTCGAATGTTTTTGGATCGCCGCCCCACGCAATGATGTCGAGCGCGGCCGAGGCGAGATCGACCCGCCGGATCTCAGGTTCGCGATGGGGGCGAAGAATGTCGCGCTCATCCCAAAGCCGCACCACGCGCCCGGGCCCCGTCCGCCCGGCCCGCCCGGCGCGCTGATCGGCCGAATCGCGCGAGATGCGTTCGAGCACGAGATGATCGATCGCCGTTTCAGGATCGAATCGCAGGACCTTGTGCAATCCGGAGTCGATGACGGTGTTGACGCCTTCGACGGTGAGGGAAGTCTCGGCGATGTTGGTCGCCAGAATGATTTTGCGCCGCGTGGACGGCGCGATGGCGCGCTCCTGCGCCTCGACGTCCAGCGATCCATGCAGCGGAAGGGTCTCGAAGTCTCGCAGTTCCGCGGCCGCGCGGTTGATCTCTCGGGCACCGGGGAGAAACACCAGCACATCACCGCCGTTGGGGATCACATCGCGCAATGGCTTGTTAGGCGCGGAGTCGATCTCGATCGGAAATGTTCGCGATTCAATCTTGAAAATCTTGGCGCCCAGGAAACGCGCGAGCGGTTCGGCGTCGAGCGTCGCCGACATCACCACGATCGCGAGATCGCCGCGCGCCTTCGCGGCCTGCTTCACTAGCGCCAACGCGAGATCGGCGTGAATGCTGCGCTCGTGGAATTCGTCGAGCACAACCACGTGGAAATCCGTCACCAACGGATCGCTCTGCAATCGCGCCGTGAGGATGCCTTCTGTCGCAACCAGCAGTTGCGTCCGCGACGAGAATCGGCGCTCGAAGCGAATCTGCCATCCGACTTCTTCGCCGATTTTCCATCCGCGTTCGTGCGCGATGCGCCGCGTCAGCGCGCGTGCCGCGACGCGCCGCGGCTGCAGGAGAATCGTCTTTCCGATCGCGGTCAGCGCTGGCGGAATGCGCGTGGTCTTGCCCGATCCGGGAGGTGCGACGACGATCGCGGTGCCGTGTTTCCGAACATGCGCGACGATGCCGTCGACGTGGTCGTCGATCGGGAGCGGCGTTTGCAACACATCCCGCATTATGGCGAACGACGACGATATCGATTACACGGCGGAGGGCTCGACCCCGCCGCACGAGAAGGACGATCCGACCAACGCCGGCTATGACGAGGCGGCGCACGAGGGGCCGGGGACTTACGGAGTACGCGAAGGCCAGGGTGGTATTTCCGGTACAACCGGCGGTGGCACCTACGGCGGCGGTATGCACGTCGAAGAGCGCCCGGTGATCGAGACCGAGCGCGGCCCGGACGAAAAGAAGTAGCGCGTCTTAAACCAGCTTTGCCTCCAGCCGGTCGAGCTGCGCTTTCAAGTCCTGCAACCCGTTCACCAGCTCCGCGTGTTTCTGCTCCTGTTCCGACGGAACTTTGCGCTTCATCACGAACGCGCCGCCCGGCTCGAGAATGCAGTGCTCGACTTCGTGGATCCCCTCGAAGCCCTGCCGGCGACAGACTGTCTGCAGCTCGTGCACTGTGATCAGCTCCTTCGCCAGCTCGCTTTTGCAGATATGGCCGTCGCGGACGAGCACCGCCGGCCGTCCTTCGAGGATCTGATCGAGGCGGCGGTGCCGGAAGAGAAATCGAATCACGAGATAGTTCACCAGCATGAGCGTGAAGGCGCCGATGAATCCTCCCGCAACCGAGTTGTCGTCGCCGATGATCGCGTTCTGCACGGTATTCGACAGCGACAGCAGCACCACCAGGTCGAAGGGGTTGAGCTGCGCCAGCTCGCGCTTTCCGAAGATGCGCAGGAGCAACACCAGAAAAATGTAGACCAGGATCGGCCGCAGGATCTTTTCGCCAACGGGGAGCGACAGCGCGAACATGTTACTAATTATGTGATGCATTATTATCACCATTTATTGTAATAGTTTTTAGATCATCGCCCACGATGATCCGCCCATGAAACGTCTTCGCTGCGCGCTCAGCGAACGTGCCCTGCGCGCCCGCTGGGATGAGATGCGTCAGGACCAGCGTCTTCACGCCGGCCGCCGTCGCGACCTCTCCGGCCTCCTCGGCTGTCGTGTGATAGGCCT
>QHVX01000344.1 GCA_003222375.1 Acidobacteriota bacterium | reverse complement strand
GGCGGCCGCGCAGTGGACATTGGGCTGAGTGCGAAACTGTGATAACGATTGAGCTCGATCGTTGATTGCAAGGTGCGGAGATTGCTTCTTTTCAAAGCTTGATCCGTCATGCTGAGCCGCAGAGCGGCGAAGCATCTCAAAATGCGACTCTGCCGATTGAGATCCTTCGCCGTCTGCGCGGCTCAGGATGACGGATGCCTCTGATGTGATTCGGTGAAACGCCGTCATCGCACGATGAGTTGCGTATTCGGATGAAAGCGCGCCCACACAGCCCAATAGACCACTTTCGTGGAAATCGGCGCGTGAGATCCTCGCTCATACGCGCCTGACGTCGTCACGACGATGGGTGTGCCGAAGGCCGTGATGGTCAGAAAACCGTTCGATTCGACGTCTACCAGCGGTATCGCCGCGAACCGACCGTCGCGCTCGAGTCCGATGACGAGTGTCTTGCCAGGAAGCCGCGGATCGGGATTCGTCGAGCCGCGCACGCCGATCCGTTCAGGATCGAGGAAATAATCTTCATAGACCGATCCTGACAGATTCGGTTTCGCCAACACCAGCGTGTCGGGATGGCGCTTTTTCCACTTGTCCCAGGTTGTCTGCTCCGACGGAATCTCTTGCAGGCGGCGGCCTTTCATCGGACCCGCGACCGCCTTGCCATTGACCTGACTCCACAGGGAATGTGTGGCGCGGTCGTACATGATCAGCGCGTCGCGCCACAGCATTCCGGACACGCCCAGCGTGTCACTCGCTTTCGGTCGGGCGTACACGACGCCCGTGTGCGCCAGCGGTCACCATGTGACGGCAACCGGTTTGTTGCCGAGCGTGTCGTTGACGATCTCGTGATGATCGAGATGCCAGGTCGAGTAGGCCTTTGCGACGCCGCCGGAGACGACACCGACGACCGGCTCGTCGTCGCGCATGAACGTGGCCTCGGAAGCGCGCACGAAAAGTGGAGAGTCGATTGATTGAATCGCATCGGGCCGGAGGATCGTATGCACCTGATCGCCGTCGATCTGCGTCACCTGTGGAAGACCTGATCGCGACTGTGCCTCGACCACAGGTTGCCGTTGGCATGCCACGATCAGCGCAACGGCGCCGATCCCGAGCCCTCTCATGGCTGTGGAGACGATCGGCCGCCGTCTTTGATTGCACGCGCAATCAGCGCGCCCGACCGAACGTTCTCCAGTCAGCAGATGCCCATTCGGCCCATCGAAGGATTGCAACCGCGCGATCTTCCGGACGAAGTCGATGCACTTCTGATTGGCGGATATCGCTATGCGTTCTCGCTGACGCACGATGCGGCGGAAGCTGAGGATCTTGTGCAAGATGCCTGTCTGGCCATGTTGTCGAGCGGTGCGCCGTGGGACCGCGCCTATTTTTACGCGACGATCCGCAACCGATTCATCGATCGCTATCGCCGCAACCGAAGAGTGCTCTTCGTAGCGCTGGAGCAGGAGCAAGAGCAGATCAGCGACTTGAACTGGGATTCGCCTGACGTTCTTCGTGACGGTCGTCTGCACCGGGCCCTCGGCACCCTCAATCCGGCGGAACGCGAGACGCTCTTTCTCGCTGTGGTCGAAGGCTACACTGCTGAGGAGATCGCCACGCTGACCGCGCGGCCGCGGGGCACGATTCTCAGTCTCCTGTTTCGGACCAAGAAAAAACTTCGAGAGCTGCTTGGATTGACATGAGAAAGATCGACGAACAGATTCGCGACTACTACTCGCAGCAGCGGCCATCCGCCGACGCGCTCGCCCGCATGAACCAGATCATCGCGACCGACTCCCCACGGCGATCGCTATCGCGCCTCTACATCGGCGCGGCTGCAGCGATTGTCATCGCCATAGTGACGTTGTGGTCCTTGTCCAGCTCAAATCTGACAGAAACTCTCGCGCGTCAGGCAGCGGCCGGCTACAACCAGAAGCAGGAGCTCGAATTTCGAGTGCAGAAGTACACTGATCTTCAGACGAAAATGAAAAGTCTCGACTTCACGCCGGTCGAGCCGGCGATGGTGACCGAGATGCACATGCGCGTCATCGGCGCTCGCTACACCACGCTGAGCGGTGCGATTGCTGCACAAATCGTCTATGTCGACGAGCACGGCGTTCCGTGCACGTTGTACGAGGTCCGTTCTATCAGGCAACTGGCGAAAATTGGTTCGGGCGAGCGGCAGATCGACGGCGTGCGCGTGAGCTTTTGGCGCGAAAAAGGATTGTTGATGGTGCTCGCGCGGCCCGAATTCCGTGGGTAGGGAATTCCACCTTCCCGTCACACCATCAGTAGTTACTTACTTTGGATGAAGGGGGAACCGATGTTCACACGGAACGCTATCCCTGCCCTCGCCGCGCTCTGCGCCCTTTTCACCGGTTCCCTTGCCGCGGATCAACCGGAACCGGATCGATTTCGGATGCCGGTTCGCCTGAAGGCGCGCACGTTCACGCCCCGGCGCGGCAGCGGTCCGGAAGTGGGCCAGTACCTCCGCCGAATCCGGCAGGAACGGGCTCACGTTCTCTTGCAATTCGAGGAAGTTCCGACGCTCGCCGATCGCGAAGTGCTGAAGCGTGAAAAACTCGAGCTTCTGGATCCGATCCCCGAGCGCGCCTTCTTCGCATCGATGCCTCCGCGGCCGGAACTGCCGCAGCGTCTTCTGAATCTGCCGGCGAAGCTCCGATGGATCGGAATCATCGAGACCGGCGATAAACTGGCCCCTTCACTCAAAGGCGGAGTTCCCGCTCACGCGCGTCGCCCCGACGCTTCGGCAGAAGTCATCGTCCTGTTCTTCGGCGATGTTCTCATGGTCGAGCAGCAACGCATCCTGCGGTCGGTCGGCGCGACCCTGCTGACTCGCATCGTGCCGCTGAACGGCTGGCGCGTGATCGTGAAAGAGACTGCCATCGCCAGGCTGCTGGCATCGGATCCGGTGAAGTGGGTCGAGGAGATTCCGCAGCCGCTCGAGGATGATAACGATGGGATCCGCAGCGCCACCGGCGTCAACGCCGATGCGGTCCAGCCGCCAGCGCTGTTCAACCTGACCGGCGGCGGAGTGATCCTTGCGCAATGGGAGGACACGCACGCGAGCACCGGCCATAACGACTTCAGCGCCCGCATCACAATCGCAGATCCCCCCATCCCAACATTTGAACGAAGCACCGTTCATAACGAGTCGGTGACGGCGAATCTTCAATACGACAACGGCGAGGGCGTCTACGTCGACATGGACGACTCCAGTACCGTCAGTGCGAACGATGTTCGTCTGACAGCGGTCGGCGCGTTTGCCGCCGGCTCGACCGTGGCCGCGGCGGATGCGGACGTAGCAACCGCTTTGGTTGCCTTTGCCGGGAACGAGCGATTCGCCGACACCGTTACCGCCGACTTCATGTACACCGCCGGAGAAGCGGTCTACGCGGACGTCGATAGCTCGTTCAACGTTAGCATCGGCGACGTCCGCCGCACACCGGTCGGTGCTTTCGCCGCCGGAAGCGTTGTCGCGGCCGCCGATGCTGACATCGGCGTTGTTCTTCGCACGTTTAACTTCAATCCGCACTATCACGCGACACACGTTGCCGGCACGCTCATCGGTGCCGGCACGCAGAGCGCTGCCAACGGCGGCACGGCCAATCAGTGGAAAGGGGTGGCGCCGGGAGCGACGCTCCGATCCTACTCCGGCAATCCCACCGCAGCCGGAATTCCCGCGGGGACGGACGAATACGGAGATGCCGCGACAGCCGGCGCTGCGATTTCGAGCAACTCGTGGGGAACGACGCACTGTCATCAGATCTTTCCGCCATCGACTTGCTACGACATCGGAACGCAGTATTACGACGCCGTGATCAGCGGCCGCAGGAGCGACGGAACGCTGAGCGGCCTGGCGCGGCAGCTCCTGGTGTTCGGCTCTTCCGGCAACCGCGGCTATCCCGAGCGGCATTCGGAAAGCGTCGCTGTGAACGCGCAATACGACAACGGCGAAGGCATTTACCGCGATTTCGATGATAACGGCGTCGTGTCCGCGGGCGATCAGCGGAAAACTCCGGTCGGCGCCTTTGCCGCAAACAGCTTCGTTGCCGCGGCGGATGCAGATGCCGGAACGGCGCTGGTGAACTTCAACATGAATGAGCTGCACGATGACACGGTGAGTCTGAACTTCAGCGGCAATCTCACCTTTGACAACGGCGAGGGAATCTACATCGACGCGGACTCGTCGCGCACAGTCAGCACGGGCGACACGCGAATTACTCCGGTGGGAGCGTTCGCCGCCGGTTCCATCGTCGCCGCCGCCGATCTGGATGTCGGACGGAACATCCGCCGATTCAATCTGTGGGGGAACGTCCGCGTTCCCAACAGCGCCAAGGACACCGTGGAAGTGGCAAATGTCTCGTCCGATGCCGCGGCGTTGCAGGTCAGCAGCAGCCGCGGGCCGACCGATGACGGACGCATCAAACCCGATATTGCCGCTCCGGGATGTCAGAACGGCGGCGACGGCGGAATCAAATCGACGTTCCCGGCGAATCTGTACGCCGTGATCTGCGGAACATCCATGTCCACGCCCGCCGCGGCGGCGAGCACCGCTCTGATCGAGGAGTGGTACCGCACGGCGTGCCTTCCCGCCGGCGGAAGTCCGTCCACCTTGCGCGGCCTTCTCCTTCACGCAGCCGAGGATCTAACGAACATTCCGGCGGTCGGCACGACCTACGCCGGGCCGGACTTCGCGTTCGGCTTCGGGCGCGCGCGAGTGAAGGAAGCAGTGGAGCTGGTTCCGCATCATCGTCAAGGCAGCGCAGCGGCAGTCGGCGATACGGATATCACGGTGACGATCGGGGCGGTCAACGGTTTCAAAGTGACACTGGTCTGGGATGACCCGCCATTTACGGCGAATGCGGCACCGTCACCCGCCACCGGAATTCTGCAGAACGATCTGGATCTGGTGCTGATCGCTCCGGACGGAACGAAGTACACCCCGTGGGAGACGAATGGCGCCAATCCCTTCGCCGTCGCGTCGCGCACGATCACGCCGGCGGCCGCTCTGATCCCGGCTTCGGCACGCGATCGTCGCAACACCGTCGAACAGGTTGTGGTTGACAACGCCGCAGCCGGCACGTGGACAATCCGCGTTACCGCCTCGACGCTCACCCTTCCCCCTCAGAACTACACCATCGTCACGGAAGCCCTTCCCGTGCAGAGCGGACCGTGTGCCTCGGCGCCGGCAGGCGATGTATGGCTGATGGATACTCCCGCCGATACGGGAGCCGTTCCGTCTTCAGGAGATCAATGGGAAGGTCCGGATCCCTGGAATCGGCAGACGGCCGACGGCATGACCGCGCATCA
>QHVX01000343.1:3877-4857 GCA_003222375.1 Acidobacteriota bacterium | reverse complement strand
ACGACGCGCAGATTCTCCACAACAATGCTCTCATTAATATTGAGACCCTCGACGCAGCCCGAATCAATGGCGTGCAGCGCTATCTGTACACATCGTCGGCCTGCATTTATCCGGAGCACCTGCAGACGCGTACGGACGTCAAGCCGCTCCGCGAAGAAGATGCCTATCCGGCACAGCCTCAGGATGCTTATGGCTGGGAAAAGCTGATCACTGAGCGCCTGTGCATCCATTATCGCGAAGATTACGGTATCGAGACGCGCATTGTGCGATTCCATAACATCTTCGGACCGCTGGGAACGTGGGAGGGCGGTCGGGAAAAAGCGCCGGCGGCGCTGTGCCGGAAAATAGACATCTGGGGTGATGGTGAGCAGACGCGCTCGTTCTGCTACATCGACGATTGCGTCATCGGCATCTATAAGCTGATGCGCTCCGATTACCGGGAGCCTCTGAATCTGGGTCAGGATCGGATGGTGACGATCAACGAGCTCGCCGACATGATCGCTGACGCGGCCGGCATCCAGGTCCGCAAGAAACACATTCCGGGACCGCAGGGCGTTCGTGGACGCAACTCCGACAATACGCGTTTGCGAGAAGTCCTCGGCTGGGAGCCGCAAGTGTCTCTCGAGGTCGGTCTGAAGAAGACCTATGACTGGATCGAGGCGCAGGTGCGAGCGAAACTTCCGGTCGCTGCCGCGGCTTCCTAGCCGGTCACGGTCCGAAGCACCTTGTCGTAAGTATCGACGACGGCCTCGCGGCTGTAATGCTCGACGACCCACGCTCGAGCGTTCTTCCCGAGACGATCGACTGCATTCCGATCGCGATAAAGCTTCAGAATCGCGTCGCTCATCTGCTCAGCCGATTCCGGCTCGACGATTACGCCCGCATCGGCCTCGCGGATCAGTTGCGCCGTTTCGGTGTCAGGCTCGCTCGCTGCGATCACAGGACGGCCGGCCGCCATGGCGGTGTAGATCTTGGAGGGG
>QHVX01000343.1:0-3870 GCA_003222375.1 Acidobacteriota bacterium | reverse complement strand
ACATGCGCGGTCGCATAAGTCTCAGGAACGCGACTGTACGGCTGAAACGGCAGCAGCCGGATGTTCTTCGCAGCCGAGAGTCCCATGTGTTGCTCGAACTTCAATCGCCCCGCTCCATCGCCGACAACGACGATCATCGCGTCAGGCGCCGCGCTCGCGATGATTTCCGAAACACGAATGAGGATCTCGAGACCCTGAGTCAGGCCGATATTGCCGGCGTAAAACGCGACAAACTTGCCGGCGAGATCATTTTCCTCCGCGAAGCGAGTCTCGTGCGACGCCGGTTTTACCCAATTGACATCAACGAAGTTGGGAGTGAAGAAGAGCTTCGACCGCGGCACGCCCCGTGACACCAGCGTGTCGTTGAAGCTGCGCGCAATCGATGTGACCGCTGCTGATTTTCTGTAAACGAACGCCTCAATGAGGTGAACAATGCCGAGGATGACCTTCTTACGCAGCCGGCCGGCCTCGATCGGCAAGTCCGACCATATCTCTCGCAGGTCGTAAATGAGCTTTGCACGCACGAGCTTCGCGATCACGTACCCGTTGATACCGAGTGAAGGTGGCGGCGTATGAACCAGGACAATATCGAACCGCCGGCGAATCTTCGCGGCAGCCAAAACAGTCGAGAAGGTATGCAGCCACAGGTAGTCGAACAGGCGTGTCCATTTCCGCCGGCCTTTGCGAGGCATCGCGATCCGAAAGACGCGGACGCCATCCTCGTCGGTCTCCGTAAACCAACGGAAGAATGACGTTCTGTACGCGCGATTCTTTTTCAGCTCGGCCGTCGGATTGTAGTGCGGCACCGATGTCAGCACAGTGATGTCGTGTCCCTTTTGACGTAATCCGTCTACGAGCTCGCCGATGAGGTTTGCCGTAGAAACCGTATCGGGTCTGTAGACGAGTGATAAGACGAGAACTCTGGCCATCGCGCTTAACGTCTGCTGTTATGATCGGCGCCGGATGACGCTTTCGCGTGCGCGGTCGAAGTCCGCTGGCAGCAGCATCATCTCTCTGCCGGCTGTCGCGCGCTGGTGGACCGTCGTGGCGTTCGTGCTACTGGTCCCGCTTTTCATTTCGGCCACGGGCGACGATGTCTTCCGCGCGCCAAAAGAGCTTCTGGTTCGTGCCGAGGGGATCATCCTGGCCGCGCTCTTTGTGATCGACTTCATCCTGGGCAGGAATCCGTTTCGGGCGATTCTCGCTGATCGTCTGACGTCGGCGGCCATCGTATCGGTGACTGCAGTCGCGCTGCTGACGACGGCCTTCTCCACAAACCGGCGCGTGAGCTTGATCGCGCTGGGATACACGCTGTCGTTGTTGCTTGTCTTCTGTGCGGTGTACGAAGGCGCCGGCGGACGGCGTCCGTCACGGGTTGTGCTCCTCGCGGTCGCGCCCGCGATCGTGAACACAATCCTTGCCGTGGGCCAGCGGCTGCATTGGTGGGCACTATTCACATGGCCGGACATCGTTCCGCCGCGCGAACGCATCACGGGGCTGATCGGCAACCCGAACGAGGTCGGCGCATGCCTCGCGATCTGCGCGACTGCGCTCATCGCGCTCGCCATCGCGACGCGGAAGCCGTTAATCGCTGGACTTTCCGGATTACTGGTCATTGGAATCGTCGCTTCCGATGCGATTACGTCGATGCTGGCAATCGCGGCCGGAGTTCTGGCTATCGTCTGGCTGATGCCCCGACGCGTTGCGATCTCGAGCAGTGTGGTCATCTTGATCGCGGTGGTGGTCGCTTTCAGTTCGCTGGCGCCGCTGCGAAAACGTATGACCGGTTTTGCACAGGCTGCCCGCGTTCGCGATTACGATACCCTGACCTCGCATCGTGCGATCGCATTTCTCGCCGCGCTGAAGATGTTCGGCGATCATGCCATCGTGGGTGCAGGCCCGGGAACTTTCAAGTTTCAATTCCTTCCCTATCGGCTTCGCGCTGAGCTCGAGCATCCCGCTCTCTACCAGAAAATCGTCTCGAACTTCGGCGAAGTCCACAACGATCACCTGCAGATTCTCGCGGAGGAAGGACTCTTCGGCTACTGCTGCCTCCTGTTTTGCCTGGGCGTGGTCGGCTCGCGCTCGTTCGCAATATCCGGCTCCGCCATGAGCGATGAGAAAGCGCGCTTCGTTTATTTTGCCGCTTTCCCGCTCACTGTCTGCTGGGTCGTCCTTGCGCTTGCGGCCTTCCCTCTGGAGCTGTCTTCAGTGATGACACCGCTGGTATTCCTGTCGGCGTGCATTGCTCGGTGGAGCCGGGATGCGCGCGCTTAGAGCCGTCGCGATCGTCATCACCCTGCTGGCGACAATCTATGCCATCGATGTCTGGGTCGTTTTGCCATACGAATGCAACCTGAACGTGAAACGCGGAATGAAAAGAATCACGAGTTTCGAGTCATTGCCACAGGGATCGCTCGAAGCTGTGCGTCTGGCGCGGCTCACGGCCGACGAGCTAGAACCATGCGTCCTGCGGACGGGTTCGAACATCGGCGCGGACATGGTTCTAGCTGCCAGCTACCGCGTTGTCGGTCAACCGAGACGCGCGCTCGAAGTCTACGAGCTGGCGCTCGAATATGACCGCCGTCCCGAGCTGTATTTCAACCTCGGCCAGGTACAGGCCGAGCTCGGCGATCAGCTATCAGCGGTTCGCAATTTCACGACTGCTTGCCTGTACGATCCGGAGTATTTCGACGTCATCAGCAAAGAGCAACCTGAAGTGAGAAACGCAGTGCGAGCGTACCTTCAGGCAAACACGCCTCAATGAGCCGGCGCGCGAAGTCTGTCACTCTGTTCGCCTTCGTAATTTTTCTTCTCGCTGCGCGCCGACCACCGCGCGTCGATCCGCGACGGTATCTCATCGATGGCCGCCTCAACGATGACACCGGTTACTTCGTGAGTGATCCGATCTGATCGATACTGGAGTACGCAACCGTGGGATGTAGAGATCGACCGGCGCGGCTGGCGAAATCGAGACATGGCGTCGCTTCCTGATGCTGTCATGGCCGGCGATTCCGTGGTCTTCGGTTATGGCGTTCCACAAGACAGCGCGGTGGTTGAATGCTTGTCTCGGGAACTTCACAGGCCGATTTATAACGCCGGCATCCCCGGCCTCGATCCCGCCGGCTATTACGCCACCCTCGAGCATCGCTATCTCCCGATCGCGCCCACCACGCGCCTGATCATCCTTGGCTTCTTCGGCGGCAATGATCTGACAGATCTCGAAGGGACTTCGTGGAACGAGCTCGCGCAATGCAGACCGCCGGCGTCAAAGATCAACAGCGCGGCTTTCCCGCCGTGGTTTCCGGATTCGAAGCCGATGCACTCTCCCAGGAGGGCAGCGGACTGGATTGGCTACGAACGTGTTTTCCGCGCAGAAGCGATCGAGGAAATTGCAGCTCCACAAGCGTTTCGCAGCCGCGTCGACAAAATTCGGAACGACGCCATCCACTATGCCGGCGCGATCGAGAAATCGTCATGTGCGGACCGAAAAATTCGTGCGGCAATTGAGCGTTACCGCGCCGCTGTGCGAACCGGACAATTCGGACGCGCAGAAAACCTTGCGCTCACCATCACTCGCGATCTTTTTTCGGCAGGCTGCCATCCGACAGATGAGAGCCTCCAACCGCTGGATGCTCTTTTCTATCGGACCGCCTATTACCTCTCCGGGACGATGGTCGAGCCCAAACCCGACACCTACAAGCGGTCACGTTACGTCAATTACCTTCAGAAGCTGCTCGAACGGCCCGAGTCGGCGTCCGTCCGAGACCTCGTCGCGCGAGCGCGGCGGCTTTTCAGTGCCGGAAAGATTCCGAGCGACGACGCTCAGTATGAGCTCGCGCACAGGCTGGAGCGGGCGTTTGGTACAGC
>QHVX01000054.1:19287-19830 GCA_003222375.1 Acidobacteriota bacterium | reverse complement strand
CTTAGAAAATATCCGTACGTTACGCTCGCGATCGAGAGCGACTATCTGCACGAAATCATCCGCACCCATGTCTTCGTCGTCTCGAACAACTCGTATGACCTTTCACGCCTGGGGATCGACGCGCCTCGCAACACGCTGGAGGAAGGACGGCTGTCGGTTTACTGGCTCCCTCACGTGCGGCGCGTCAAATTGGCGAGCTTTCTCGCGCACTATTTCGCGGGCCGCGTGACGAACACGCCCGGATTTCGCTCCTTTCGGACACTGCGGCTCCGCGTGCAGTCGCCGAAGAAGCAACTGCACCTCGGCGTCGACGGCGAGCTCGTCATCATGAAGCCGCCGCTCGCCATCACCGTGGTTCCAAAGTCGCTGCTCGTGAAAGTGCCACGCGATTAGCGCGCGCTATAATCCGCTCCTTTTATGACGCCGCGCATCGAGGACCTTCCGCAGCATGTCGGCGAGAAGGTCACCATCAACGGCTGGCTGTACAACAAACGGACGGCCGGTAAGCTGCAGTTTCCGATCATCCGCGATGGGAGCGGATAT
>QHVX01000054.1:0-19259 GCA_003222375.1 Acidobacteriota bacterium | reverse complement strand
ACAGGCGTGGCGCACCGTCGAAGAAGTCACGCAGGAATCGACCGTGCGGGTAACCGGAAGTGTTCGGGCCGAAGAGCGCGCGCCGGGCGGAGTCGAGCTGGGTGTCGAATCGTTCGAGACCCTCCAGCTCGCTCAGGACTATCCGATCACGCCGAAAGAGCATGGAACGGCATTCCTGATGGACATTCGGCATCTGTGGCTTCGATCATCGAGGCAGCACGCCGTCCTGCGAATTCGCAGCGAGATCGAGCAGGCCTGCCGCGATTTCTTCTACGACCGGGACTTCGTGCTCATCGATTCGCCGATTCTGACCGCCAACGCCGCCGAAGGGACATCCACACTTTTCGAGACGGATTACTTCGGCGAGAAAGCGTTTCTGTCACAGTCCGGTCAGCTTTATCTCGAGCCGGCGGCCGCCGCGTTCGGCCGTGTGTATTGCTTTGGTCCGACGTTTCGCGCGGAGAAATCGAAGACGCGCCGGCACCTGATGGAATTCTGGATGGTCGAGCCGGAAGTCGCGTTTCTGGAATTCGACGGACTCCAGGAGCTGGCCGAGGAGTTCATCGAGTGCATCGTCGATCGGGTTCTCGATCGCTGCAAGGAGGAGTTGAAGACGGTCGAGCGCGACGTCTCGAAACTCGAAAACATCCGGCGTCCCTTTCCGCGAATTACGTATCGCGAAGCGATTGAATTGCTCGCGAAAAAAGGCCTGCCCGCCAAGTTCGGCGACGACCTCGGCGGCGACGAGGAGACCGTCATCGCCAATGCCTTCGATCGCCCGGTCATGATCACGAAGTACCCGGCGGCCATCAAAGCGTTTTACATGCAACCCGATCCGCAAGATCCGTCGCTGGCGCTGGCGCTCGACATGATCGCGCCGGAGGGCTACGGTGAGATCATCGGCGGATCACAGCGCATCCACGATCACGACCTTCTTCTTCAGCGTCTGAAAGAGCACAACCTGCCCATCGACCGCTTTCAGTGGTATCTCGACATCCGCAAGTACGGGACATTTCCTCACTCGGGCTTCGGCATGGGAATCGAGCGCGTTGTGGCGTGGATGTCGGGCGCGTCGCATCTGCGCGAGACGATTCCGTATCCGAGAATGCTCAATCGGATTTATCCATGAGGTCTCGCGGTCTCGCGGTTTCGTGGTCTCGCGGCATTGAATTTCGATGAGCCACTTCGAGACCGCGCAACCTCGAGACCGCGCAACCCTCCGCATCATCCCCCTCGGCGGCTTAGGCGAGATCGGGATGAACCTCATGGTCATCGAATGCGGTGACGATGCCGTGGTCGTCGACTGCGGAATGATGTTCCCCGACGCCGCGACGCTGGGCGTCGACGTCATTGTGCCCGACATGACCTACCTCTACGAGAATGCCGCGCGCATCAAGGCGGTATTTCTCACGCACGCGCACGAGGACCACATCGGAGCGCTGCCATTCCTCGTCGAGCGCGTCAAAGTTCCCGTCTTCGGCATGCCGCTGACTCTCGGCTTCCTGCGCGACAAACTCGAGGAGTTCGCGATCGACGACGTGCAGATGCGCGTGATCCGGCCCCGCGAAGTCGTTGAATTCGGATCATTCCGCGTGGAAGCGATTCGCGTAACGCACTCGATCGTCGACGCACTCGCGTTCGCGATCCGAACACCGGCGGGAACAGTGCTGCATACCGGCGACTTCAAGATCGATCACACTCCGATCGACAATCTTTCCACCGACCTGGGCACGCTGGCCCGATACGGCGAAGAAGGCGTGCTGCTGCTCCTGTCCGATTCGACGAATGCTCTGGTGCCGGGGCACTGTCCTTCGGAGCGTTATGTCGGCGATGCACTCGCCACTGCATTCGCAAATGCGCGCGGCCGCATCATCTTCACGACCTTCGCTTCGCACATCCATCGCATTCAGCAGGTGATCGACCTCGCGCGTAAAGACGGTCGCAGAGTCGCGATGATCGGACGCTCGCTAGTCGATAACTGTGAAACTGCCGCGCAGCTCGGCTATCTGAATCTGCCGCGCGACCTTGGCATCAATGGCAGCGACGGTGATCGGCGGGTCGTGATCATGACGACCGGGACGCAAGGTGAGGCGACTTCTGCACTGTCGCGCATGGCTGTTGGCGAACACAATCAGGTGCAGATCGAGCGCGGGGACATGATCATCGTGTCGGCCCGGACGATTCCCGGCAACGAGCGCGCGGTCGCGCACATGATCGACAACCTCTATCGCCTCGGCGCGGAAGTCGTCACGTGGGATACCGCCGACATCCACGTATCCGGTCACGCGTGTCAGGAAGAGCTGAAGCTCATGCTCAATCTGACCCGGCCGAGATTTTTCATTCCGATTCACGGCACGTTGCGCCATCTGATCCATCACGCGCGGCTGGCGGAAGGAATCGGTGTGCCGCACGGCGTCGTCATCACGAACGGCCAGGTTGCCGAGATCGACGGCGACAACATCCGCGTGCTCGAAGATCGCGTTCAGAACGGCAAAGTCTTCATTGATGCCGAAGCGGAGGAAGTGCCTGAGATCGTCGTCCGCGACCGGCAACATCTTGCCGAGGATGGCTTTGTGATCGTGGTAGTGGCGTTCGACAGCAACGGCAAGCTCGTGCGCGATCCGGAAATCATCACGCGCGGGTTGGTTCACGTCGATTCGAATCAGGAAATGCTCGACGAGATCCGCCGCATGCTGGTTGGCATGTTTGCGGAAATGCCGGCGGAGGAACTGCGAGATTCGGAGATGCTTCAGGATTCGATGCGCGCGACGCTCAAACGCTATTTCAGAAAAAGCATGGGACGACGACCGATGATTTTGCCGGTGGTTTGGGAGATGTGATGCGGCTCGAAGAGGCGGTCGTCCTGGGTTTAGTGCAGGGACTTACGGAGTTCATTCCTGTCTCCTCGACCGCCCATCTCGAAATCGTGCCGGTGCTTCTCGGCTGGGGCGATCCGGGCGCGGCGGCGTCGGCAGTCATCCAGTTTGGGACGTGGGTCGCCGCGCTCATCTATTTCGCTCGCGACATCATCCGTCTGACCGCCGGGTTTTTTCGCGGCCTCATGACGCGCCGATTGTTCGACGACACGGATTCGCGCGAAGCGTGGCTGGTGATCATCGGCACGATTCCGATCGTGATCTTTGGTCTGCTGCTGAAGAAGCACATCGAATCGACATTTCGAGGACTGTGGATCGTCACGACGATGGTGATCGTCGTCGCGATTCTGCTGGAGCTCGCGGAGCTTTACGCGCGGCGGCAACAACTGCGATCGTTCGAACAACTGAATCTAATGGATGCGATTGCGATCGGCTTCGGCCAATGCCTGGCGCTGATCCCCGGCTCGTCGCGAAGCGGATCGACGATCATGGCCGCGCTGTTTCGCGGAGTCGATCGACCGACCGCCGCGCGCTATTCGTTTCTGCTGAGCATTCCTGCGGTCGGTGCGGCCGGTTTCCTCGAGCTGTTCAAAGAACGGCATCACCTCGGCGAGATGGGATGGACCGCGATCGTCGTGTCGATCGTCCTCGCGTTCATCAGCGGTTACGCCTCGATCTGGTTTCTCTTGCGTTACCTGAAGACGCACACGACTTCCATCTTCGTCTATTACCGCCTCGCCCTTGGCGCGGTGATGGTCGCCCTGCTGCTGGGCGGCGTCCTTCACTGAAGGGCCCATCATTCGTTAAGGACCTGGATCTCCGGAATGTTGCGGTAGCGCTCCGCGTAATCGAGTCCGTATCCGATGACGAATTTCGGATCGATCGAGAAACCGACGTAATCGGCGCGAAATTCGACTTTCCGGGCCGCCGGCTTGTCGAGAAATGTCGCGGTTCGCAGCATCGACGCGCCGCGGCTTTCGATGTAACGAAACACCTCGCGCATCGAGAGCCCGCTGTCGATGATGTCTTCCACGATCAGCACCGCGCGGCCGTGCATGTCGAGCTGCGGCTCCTTGAGGACCGTCACGACCCCCGAGGAGTATTTCTCGTTGCCGTACGACGAAATCTGGATGAAATCGAGGGCCATGTCGATGGTGATGTTCCGCATCAGATCAGCACAAAAGAACATGGCGCCCTTCAGGACGCACAGGGCGATGGGGTTGGCGCCGGCGGCGTAATCGGCGCTGATCTGGCGTCCCATTTCGGCGACGCGCTTCGCAATTTGATCTTTAGTGATTAACGTCACGTGAGCCATGTGTGGGAAAATTCTAACATCCTGATTTTCAAAGAAGATGTCAGTCACTGAGAGGGGACTGCTCCAGGGTCGCTACGCCCGCCTTTCCGACAGGTTCAAGTCGATCTGGGCATATCACCAGTTTGCCTCCGGTGTTTTCAAAAGCCTTCTCGAAGTTCCATTGCCGTATCACGTCGATTTTCAGAACACGTACGATCGCATTCGCGCCGCCAACGCGAACTTGAACGCGTCGCAATTCCAGGAGGCCGGGGCAGCGCTGGGTCTGTGCGAGCTGGCCCTCGATCGGATCACAACGCAACTTCTGCGCGCCGATGATCACATCAGCGCGTCGTCGGTGCGGCGGTTTTTCGAGCGGCTGAAGCGGCAGGATGAGAGCATCGTCGTATTTCTGCTCAAGTTTTATCTCTACGCCGAGGCAGTCGAAGGCGATCGGCGCGACAAACTCGATTACCTTTTCACGCGCATCGGCGAAGAATTTACCGACCGTGACCAGTACACGCCCAGGACTTCGCTCGATTTCCGGGAGCAGGTCATCAGCCTTACCGCCTTGCTCAAGCCGGTGGAGGCGCCGAGGGAGGAAGTGGTCCGGCTGATTCGCGCGATTCGCGGCGTCCGTGACGATATCCAGAAGGCGGCGGCCTTCGAAGAGCTGACCGAGCGGAACCTTCTCAAGAACGCCCGTCTCTTCAAGCATCGTCTCGGCCATTTGTACTTTCAGCCTGACATTCTGATGGCGATCGTCGAGCTGAATGTCGCGACCAAGAACAAATTCATCCGGCTGTACGCCGACGAAGAGCAACGCATCGTCGACGACGCCCAGAAACTCTCCGAACACGGACCGGCGATCGAACGCAACTTCGGCTACACGAATCCGGAGCTGGTCGAGGAGATCTCGCGCTTTCGTGAATTCAAAGAGCGCTTCGACATGTCGCGCTCGGCCTCCAACGTCAAGCACGACGTCATCACGCATCTGAAGCAGAGCATGACGAACATCCTCGCGCAGCTCGACCGAGGACTCGGCAGCGATGGCGACGACGTCGCGGATCTGCCGCAATCATTCTTCAGCGAAGCGGAGCGCGTCGAGAACATCACCAGCCGCTTCGCCGATCCGCTCCTGCATCCATATCTGATGCAGATCGCGACGGCGATCGACATCGCGGATCCGACGGTCATGCCCGAGGAGATCTCGGAGTTTCCCAATGTCAAGGAGCTGCGCCTCGAGCCATGGGAGATCGGCGCATACCAGAAGCTGTTCGAGCGGCGCGAGGCGGAGGCAGGCGAGGACAACGAAGAGCTTTGGATCGTGTACATGCGCGCGGCTGCGTTGCGCCTCAAGTTGGACGTCGAGGCGACGATGCTGGCGGCGTCGACCGCCGCGGGGGTCTCACCGGAGCCGGAGCTGCTGGCGTGCGCGAAACAGAGTCTCGATTGCGGAAAAGAGCTCGACGAGCAATTCAACAGCTTCCTGCACGACGCGGTCTATTACTCCAATCCGAAAATCCTGCATCAGCTCTATCGATCGCGTTTTCGTCTGCTGCGGGGCTTCAGCGGCTTGTGGCTGATCTACGATCGCGGCGGGCAGCCCGCCGGCGTGTAGCCCCTCACCCGGCGCTCCGCGCCACCCTCTCCCCGCTTGCGGGGAGAGGGGCGGGGTGAGGGGCGTAAAATCGCGAGCCTGTGAAGATCTATCGCTTTCTCGAAGACGGCCCGCGGCCCACGAAGATCGTGGCTGTCGGCCGCAATTACGCCGAACACGCGAAAGAACTGGGCAATGAGCCGCCGTCGGAGCCGATCATTTTTCTCAAGCCGCCATCGGCGCTGCTGCCGCACGAGGGAACAATCATCCGGCCGCCGCAGTCGGAGCGTGTCGATCACGAAGGCGAGCTCGCGATGGTCATCGGCAAACGCGCGCGCAATGTGAAAGCCGCAAGCTGGCGCGACTTCGTGAAAGGCTTCACGTGCGCCAACGATGTCACCGCTCGCGACCTGCAAAAAAAAGATGTGCAGTTCACGCGGGGGAAGAGCTTCGACACGTTTTGTCCGATCGGGCCGTGCATCGAGACCGATCTCGATCCGGCAGACCTGTCGCTCGTCACGCGCGTCAACGGACAGATCAGGCAGAACGGCCGCACGAGCATGATGATTTTTCCGTGCAGCACGCTGATCGAATTCATCACCGGCGTGATGTCGCTCGAGCCGGGCGACGTGATTCTCACCGGCACGCCGGCCGGCGTCGGCCCATTGCAGTCGGGCGACACGGTCGAGGTGGAGATCGAAGGCATCGGCACGCTGCGCAACCATGTTGCGTGAGCCCCTCGTCTCGCAATTCCCTAAATTGGTGCATTTGCCAAATGGCACGATCGCCGTCGGCGGCGCCGTGCGCGATCTCTTGCTGAACATCGAAGCGCTCGATGTCGACGTGGAATGCGATGACCCGCTCGCGTGCGCATCCGCGCTCGGCAAAGTGATCACGTTAGGTCGCGGCGATCTGACCGTTTATCGCGTGGTGGTCGACGACCGCGTCTACGACTTCTCGCGCAAAACGGACCTCGGCCGCCGCGATTTCACGATCAACGCGATCGCGATGGACCTTGCCACCGGCGATTTGAGCGATCCGTACGACGGGCAGGAAGACATTCGCCGTCGCGTCATTCGAATGATCTCCCCTCGGAATTTCGACCACGATCCGCTGCGGATGCTGCGCGGAGTCAGGCTCGCGGTGCGCTTCGACTTCACGATCGATGACGCGACCGTCGCGGCAATTCGCCGCCGATCGGGACGCATCACAACCGTCGCAGCCGAGCGCGTCACGTACGAGCTCCATGCGATCTTCTCGGCGGGCAAGTTTCGCAAAGCTCTGCAGCTTCTCAACGCAACCGCCCTCGACGAGGCGCTATTCGGTTTTCCGGTGGATGCGAGGCGATTCGAGGCCGATGACATTTCGCTGGCCGCCGCGTACGCGCTCCTTTTGCGAGATCCAAAGGAATTCGCGAAGCGATGGCGATGGAGCGACGCGCTGCTGCGCGACGTCGTGACACTGCAGCAATTGATGCGCGACCCGAATCTCATTGCTCTTTACGACGCCGGCGAGAAGCTCGCCCGGCAGTTGCCGCTGCGCGTGCCGATGCCCGATTTCAACATCAAGCCGCTGCTCAACGGCAACGAGATTGCGTCCCTGACCGGGAAGCAACCTGGGCCCGAGCTCGGCGCGATCAAGCGCGCTCTCCTCGAGGCGCAGATTCGCGGCGAAGTGCGCACGCGTAACGATGCCGAGAGATTTATCCAATCCCTTCGCCCCGCGTAGACCAGCATCATCCTGACCCCGCTTAGCGGGGGAAGGGTCTCGTTTCACGGAGACCCTTCGCCGTCTGCGCGGCTCAGGGTGACGGATGGGCGGTAACGATGCCGAGAAATTTCTTCATCAACGAAGATAGTGATCGTTCATCGCATCGATCCCGTCATCGGCGAAGTCGGGGGCGTTGACCTGTGGTGGTACGGCCTGAGCTACACACTGGGCTTCTTCGAGGTCTTCCTCTGGTTTCGCAGCCAGCGCCGTCGCCTCGGCTTTTCGCTGGCCGAGGTTTACGACATCAGCATTCTGCTGGCGTCGTGCGTCGTCATCGGCGGCCGCGCGGTGGAAGTGATTTTTTACGAGTGGCCGTATTACTCACAGCACCCCTCGCAGATTCCGTGGATCTGGCTCGGCGGCATGAGCACACACGGGCTGTTGTTAGGCGGCGCGATCGGGACCGCAATCTTCTGCCGCATCCATCGTCGTCCATTTCTCACGATCGCAGACGCGCTGGTGATTCCGGGCGCGTTTCTCATGGGCACGGGCCGCATCGGCAATTTCATCGACGGCCAGATCGTCGGCAGCATCACGTCGATGCCGTGGGGCGTGAAGTTCCCGGATGCTGACGGCTTTCGACATCCGGTCGTGCTCTACGATGCGATCAAGAACCTGCTGCTCGTTCCGGCGCTGATCGCAATTCGTAAACGCAATCCCAAGCCCGGCGTCGTGCTCGCGAATTTCATTTTCTGGTATGCGTTTCTGCGCATCTTCGTCGATGTCTTCCGCGAATATCCGACGAGACTGTTTGGCCTCGCCACGGGGCAAAGCCTCAATCTGTTCATGAGCGGGTTGGGGCTGGGATTGTGGGTATGGTTTGCGATACGTAGAGCCGCCTCTCCAGGCGGCTCGAGCCGGCTAAGAGCCGGCTCTACGTTGTGGCCGCGGCGCGTCGCATTCGCGGCAATCCTCGCCCTCTGCATGACGATGCCGAGCGACTGGACGCAGGACATCCCGAAGCGCTACGGCAAGCGCCATCCCGGATTGCACTACTCGAAGATTTATCCGCCTATCGAGTGAGCGTGACGTGCAGCTCGCCGAACGTCGTGTGGAGATTGATGCGCGAGCGGCCGCCGGCGTTGATGAAGTGCGTGCTGCCCGGCAGGACGCCTTCATGATCTTCGCGGTCGACGCCGAAATCCGTGTGCACCTCACCGATGCGAACCGACGCGTTCAACTCGTGTACCGATGCGCGCGGCACGCGCATGTGAATCTCGCCGGCGCGAAGGTCAGCGTTCAGATTGCCGAACTCGCCTTCGACCGACAGCTCGCCGTACTTCGTCTCGACATCGACGTTCATCCCGCGCGGCACCTCGACGATAATGCGGAAATTCGTGTGCCAGCTCTGCGCGCTCCATGACTGCGCGTTTTTGCCGTAGCTGCGGCGGATGAGCGCCTCATCCGCGTTCGTGAAAATCTCGGCGGTGACGTCATCGATGATGCGCTGGTTCTTCTCGCGTTCGCGATAACCATCGTATTTGCGACGGGCCACTCCCGAAATGCTGATGCGATCGCCGGAGCCGTTTCGCAGCGAGACCTCGCCGGCCGGGATGTCGACGATGACGCGGCGAATTCCCGATCGCGGAATGGAAGACGAAAAGTTGTGTGTGACCTCTTCGTCGGCCAACGCCGGAATGGCAATCAGGATCGAAAGACAGAGCGCGGTTCGCATGATTCGTACTTTACGTCGCTGATCGTGAAAGGTTTGCCGTCCACTGGCTCCAGCGCTGCGCGAGCAGCGCGCCGCGGTTCGGGTCGCGAACGAGCGGCTTCAGCGTCGCGATGCGGTCCTTCGGCGCGGGATGCGTCGCGGTCAGCGTCTTGAGCGCCGAGGTCCCTTCGAGTTTTTGCAGCGACGCGAGAAAAGTGAGCATTTCAGCGGCGCGATAACCGGAAGCATCCGCCAGCTCAAATCCGATCCGATCGGCCTCGGCCTCGTCGGAGCGGCTCAAACCGGTGGTGAAGAGCTTATCGAACGCGATCTTGCCGATCTTGTTGGCGTAGTCATCGTTCAGCCATTGCGCGCCCGCCGAAGTTTCCTGCGCCAGCGACAAGCCCGCGCTCATCACGTTGCTCCGCTTGATCTCTTTGAGGATGTGTTTCTGCGTGACGTGCGCGATTTCGTGGCCCAGGACACCGGCGAGCTCGGCTTCGGAGCTCATCTGCTTCAGCGCGCCGGTGGTGATGAAGATGAAGCCGCCGGGCGCGGAGAACGCGTTCACGATCGGTGTGTCGATCACGGCGAAGTGCCATTCCAGCGTCGGACGAGCGCTGTAGGCCGCCACGGTATCGCCGACGAGCGTCACGTACTGCTGCAGCTTGTCATCCTTCGTGAGCGAATACGTCGCGAGCACGCGAGCCGCCACAACCCGCCCGATGTCGGCCTCCTCGCCTTCGGTGAACTCTCGATTGGCGGCCCGCGCGACATCGACGGTCTTCTTGATCTTGCTCGGATCGACGCGTTTCAGGATGTCGCCGAACTGAGCGTGCGCGGAAGTTGCGATCAGCAAAATCGTAAACATTCTTGTGTACATTTATTGCTCCTCGCGGCTCTTGCCGACTTTGCCGTCTTTTTGAAATTCTGCCAGAGCGTTCGAAAGCTTCTCTTTCCAGGCAGCGTCGCGATTCTCGAGTTTCTCGACCGCGCCGTAATCGCCGCCGTCGTTCAACTTCAGACCCTTCGTTCCGACCCCGCGTCCGCCTGCGGTCGCGGCGACCGATGTGTCGCTCGGTCCGAGAAGATCGCCGGAGAGGCGGGCGAGACGCATCGAAGCGCCTTTTTTCGGACGGACGGTGAAGTTCGACGCGTCGGCGTTCGAGCTCGTGAGCGACGTTCGCGTGAGCGTGTACGGCTTCACTTCGATCTTGTTGGCAGCTTTTGGATCTGCAGCGAGCAACGCAGGCGCAAGGACGTTCTCGACAGCCGATGAGCTGATCGTCGAGAGCTCGACGTCGCCGCCGGTCGTACGCAGCCAAAATTTTCCGCCGTTGGCGAGAAAAACGGTCGTCGACGGTTTGCCGGCCGCCCGCCACTCCGCCCGCCCGGCCGATGCGCTAGTGAGCAGCGTCATGGTGCCGAGGGTCGTAGAGCCCTTTGTGACCGTCCACTTCGATTCGGTGTTGCCGGTGACGACCGCTGCTGCCGTCAACACGGCCAGGAAAACGTTACGCATGGGTCCTTCCTTTGACCTCGTAGATCCGGACTGCTCGTTCTTTACCTTTGACTTTGACTTCGTCGAGGTAAACCGTCACGAAGGTGTCGTCAATTCTCGCCAGGGTGAATTCGCTGATGATGATCTCCGTCCCGTAATCCTTATTCTTTCCCTCCAGGCGCGAGGCCAGGTTCACGGCATCGCCGATCACGGTGTATCCGAAAACCTTTTCTGCTCCGATATTTCCGACGACGGCGTCTCCGGTGTTGATCCCGATGCCGATGCGGAGCGCCGGTTTGCCCTCGCCCTCCCAGCGACTTCGAATGCGCGCGGTCTCCTCGATCATCGCGATCGCGCAATCCACGGCATGGCGGGGGTGATCGCGATCGGCTCATCGCCGATGAATTTGTCGAGCGTGCCGCCGTGCTCGAGGAGAATCTCGACCATTCGCGTGAGGTATTCGTTGAGCATCTCCACCACCACTTCCGGCTCGCTGGCCTCCGAGATCGTCGTGAAGCCGCGGATGTCGGAGAAGAGAATCGTCAGATCGCGGCGTTCACCGCCGAGTTGCACGCTTTCCGGATGCGCCAGGATGTGCTGCAGGATCTGGGGCGAGACGTAGCGGCCGAACGTTGCGCGCAATTCCGCGGTGTGGCGCTGCTCGGCCGTGAATTTGACAGCCGTGATCGTGATGTAGGTGAGCGCGATCGAGCTCGCCGCGGCCACAGAGCTCAATACCAGTCCTGCGCGAAGGGCGAGATAGTCCGCGACGATCCAGATCACGATGGCTGCGATCGCAACCCCGCCCGCCGCCCACTGCGAGTGCAGGCGGTGCACGATGCCGCCCACGATCGCTGCAACGATCAGCACCAGCACGGCGAAGAACGGCGGTGCGACCGCAGCGTTGAATTGTCGATTGATCAGATTGTCGATGGCGTTCGCGTGAATGAGCATTCCTGCTGTTGCCGGCGCAAGCGGGGTGGAGCGGAGATCGAACAGCCCCTGGGCGGTGTATCCGACGACGACGATCTTGTCGCGAAACTGCGCTTCGAAGGCCGCCAGTTTCGCCGGGTCGGCGCCCGGCTCGTCGCGCATGACGGCCGCGGTCAGCACTTTGTCGAAATCGACAAAGCGATCGGCAGTCGCATTGTGCCAGCGAATGAGAAACGCTCCCTGTCGATCGATCGGAATATGTAACCAGGAGGTTACGAAATGATCGCCCCGCCATTCGCCGGCTCGATCGCGCATCAAATACATCCGCGATACCTCCAGCGCCAGGCTCGGTGCGTAAGCATCACCCTTGACGCGATCGGCGATGGGGTAGTTGTGGACGACGCTCGTGTGCGGCGAGGTCTCGAGTCGAATGGTTCCGACGGCAGGCGGATTGTCGAGAAACGGCGGCACGACGCCATAGATCTCGCGTGAGGCTTGACCTCGAATGGTCCACAAGCCCGATGGGATGCGATCGTGCGGAAAATTCGGGCCGGTGTCGGCGGCCAGAACGACCGGCGCTTTGCGAACAGCATCGGCGAACGCCCGATCGCCCTCCGGGTGATTGATGTCCTCCTCCGACAACCCGATGTCGATGGCGATCACACGGGCGCCGCCTCGCTGCAATTCTCGGATCGCCTGCGCCCACACTTCGCGGCTGTAGGGAGGTCTTCCGTAGCCGGCGCGATCGAGCGTGTGGACGCTCTTCTCGTTGACGGAGACGATCATCACGCGCCGATCGAGCGAGCTACGGGCGGCGAGCTGTCGCGTGAACGCGTCGTGCAGCAGCCACTCGGCGCCGAGGAAAGTCGGGTCGTTGAGGGAGACGATGATGATGATCGCGGCGCACAGCGCGCCCAGGGAGGCGCCGAAGCGGGTCACCACATGATGATACCCACGTCATGCTGAGCGTCAGCGAAGCATCTCCGCGCGTGAGATGCTTCGCCGTCTGCGCGGCTCAGCATGACGCCAAAAACAGCTGAGGGACCGCGACGCGGCCCCTCAGAGTACGACTCCCCAAAGTCGATGACGTTTTATTTCTTCTTCGACGCCTTTTTCGTCTTCTTGCCGCCCTTCTTCTTCGTGGCCATTATGCTCACCACCTTTCGTGCCGTACGGGACCTCTCGGTCGCGCATCCTTGGCATCGAGTGCCGAATCGCTCCGGCAAACTGAATCGCGCATTTCGTGGTGGGGATCCGTGCGGGGAGACGAGTGACGATCAACTTTCACTGAATGGTCCATCCAGTTACGAGTAATCATCATTCCTCAACATAAATAGTGCGATTAATGAAACGCATTGTCAAGCGACGCGATGTAGATTTCGCGCGTCAGATCGGCGCAACGACGCCACGTGAAATTTTTTGCGCGATCGAGACCGCGCGCGATCATCGCCGCGCGCATCGACCCGTCATGCATCACGCGCGTCATCGCGTTTGCGATGTCATCGATCGATCGCGCATCGACATGCAGTGCAGCATCGCCGGTGATCTCGATGAGCGCCGGCGCGTTCGACGTGATGACCGCAGTGCCGCAGGTCATCGCTTCGAGCGCCGGCAGTCCGAATCCTTCCTCGATGCTTGGTTGCACGAGCGCGATTGCGCCGCCATAGAGCGACGCCAGCTCGTCGCGCGAAACGAAGCCGGCGATGATGGCCCGATCACGAAATCTCTCGAAGCCGCCTCCAACAAGAATGAGTTGCGCACCTTGTATGCGCGATGAAGCCTCGACGAGACGATCGACGTTCTTGTGCGGCTTGTCGTTGCCGACGAAAAGAAAGTAGGGATGCTCCCTCATCCTGAGCGAAGCGAAGGATCTCAAGTGATCTGCGCCATTCGGCGTCACGGCGATTTTTTCCACGTGTCCGAATTCGGAAGCGATTTGACCACGTACCGTTTCGCTGACCGTGATGACCCGGCGGCAATCAGATCGTGAATCGTGACGACGAACGGCACGTCGACGAACGGCACGACGTAGTGCGGCGCGTGAAAGAGATCGATCTTCACGCCGCGCCCGACTCTGAAGAGCTCGCGAATCGAGTACTTCGGCGCGTCGACGATCACGTGTTCGATTCCGGCAGGAAGATCAAGATCGTGGGGACCGAACGCGACATACTCCACGCCTGCCATCGCCGTGAGCAGACCGCGGATGTACGTTCCGATGCCGAAGTCGTCGATCTTGCGGCAATCGATCCCCACTCTCATCCCCGCGCCGCCTCGGCCACCAGCTCAGTCATGAGCTGCGCGCTGCGATCCCACCGATACCGTTTTGCGCGCTCGACACCACGAGCGCTGAGGTCAGCGCGGAGCTGGGGATCGCGAAGCAGACGCAACATCGATTCGCGCAAAGCATCGCGATCGCCGGGATCGATGAGCAACGCCGCGCCGTCGCCATATTCGGGAATCGCTCCGGTGCGCGTCGCAATGACTGGCGCGCCGCACGCCATGGCCTCGAGCGGCGGAATGCCGAAGCCTTCGTACCGCGACGGATAGACAAAAATCAGCGCGCGCTGATACAGCATGCGCAGACGTTCGCGATCGACCCACCCGGTGATCTCGATATCTGCCGGCACCTTCACGCGCCATCCGCGCTCACCGCAAAGCATCAGGCGAGGCCGCGGCTGCGGCAGCGATTGCCAGACGGCGATCAGATCGTCGATTCCTTTTCGCGGCTCGAGAGTGCCGACAAAGAGGATGTAATCACCCCTCACCCGGCCCTCCGGGCCACCCTCTCCCTCGGGAGAGGGCTGGGGTGAGGGGCCAGGACAAAAGAAATCGTCCACTCCATTTGGAATGATCTCGATGATCTCGCGCGGCACGCCGAACCATCGCGTCGCCTCGTTTGCAATCGTTTTCGAAACCGCGGCCACGCGATCCGCGCGCTCGAGACTTTCGCTGATGAAGAGATTGAATGATGCCAGGGTCTTGAAGAGGTGACGGCCGGGCATGGTCAGCGAAGTGAAATCGTGCAGCGTCACGACCGCTGGGATTTTCAGTGCGATCGGAATCGTACCGTGCGGTCCCCACAAAACATCGGCATCCGCGACGCGCGGAAGAACGAACTGTTGCCACAAGATGCCATTGGGCGCGCGGTCGACTCGAAAACTACAGCGTTCGATGCCTTGCTTGTTGATGATTTCGGCATGACTCGCGATCAGCGGCGGCGGCGTGACATCGAGTCGTCCCGCGATTTCCGCCGTGTGAACGCCAATCCCGCTGCGCCGAGGAACGAGTGGCCGTCCGTCGACGATCACGCGCAGATCACGAGACACGCTGTAAAACCTCGAACGTCCGCTCGGCCGTCGTTTCCCAGCGAAATCGCTCCACGCGCGCACGGCCGCGCGCAATCAGGTCATCCCTCAAAGCGGGATCGTCGAGAATCCGAGTGATCGCGGACTCGAGCTCGCGCGCGTCGCGCGGATCGAAGTACAGCGCTCCATCGCCGGCAACTTCCGGAAGCGATGACGAACGCGCGGCGATCGACGGCACGCCATGCGCCATCGCTTCGAGCAGCGGAAAGCCGAAGCCTTCATAGATCGACGGAAAAACGAAGATGTCGGCGTTGCGATAAACCGTCTGCAGCTCTGCCGCGCCGAGATAGTCGAGATGATGCACGTCGCTTCCGGTGAGGCGCGGCACGAATTCTTCGGAGTTCCAGCCGATGCGACCGACAACGACCAGCGATCCGTCGTACTTGCCTTTCCGTTTCAGATTTTCAAATGCGTCGAGGAGGACGCCGAGGTTTTTGCGGGGCTCGATCGTCGAAACGAAGAGGAGATAGCGCTGTGGAAGTGCCGGGTGCCGGGTGCCGGGTGCCGGGAGCGCGACGCCGGAGTGAATCGCGAAAACGCGACGCGGATCGACCTGGTAGTACTGCAACAGGTCGTCGCGCGTCGATTCCGAAACGCAGATGATCGCGTCGGCTGCGGCGATCTCGCGCGGCATGTGTGCCTCGAGGCTGTGCAGCGTCTCTTTCTGCAGCAAATCGGGAAACCGTTTGTAGGTCAGGTCGTGAATCGTGATGACGCGACGGCGCGCGATCGCGCCGAGGAGGCGAGGCAGAAAGTAGTTGGGGGCGAACATCACGTCGCAATCGATCAGCGCCCGGCCTCGCAGGTCGAACCAGCAGACATGCGCGCTGGCAGGGACATCAGCATAGAGGGCCGGACCGATGTCGGTGATGCGCGCATCGCCGAAGAGAAAGAGCTCGACGTCCTCGCGCTTCGCAATCTCATGCAGCAGGTGATAGAGATACCATCCGATTCCGGTGAGCGGCTCGTAAAACGGCCGAATGTCCACCCCGACGCGCAGGCGCGATTCCGATCGCGTCGCCCGCCGTAGCGCGCGCTTTACGCGGTCGGCCAGCGCATGGCTCAAAGTGTGAACGATGGACCCGAGCACGGAGACGGATGGTAGCAGCGGTGCGCAAGATCCTCATCTTTATAGTCACGGTTGTTGCGGCAGTGATCGCGATCGTCGCGATTGTTCTTTTTACGACGACGACCGAAAACGCCGACGTTCGCACGTTGCTCGCGCAAGTGCCGGCGTCGGCGGACGCATTCGTGATTGTTCCGAAAGCGGCGGCATTCGATGCGAAGTTGCGGATCAATCCAATCACGCGCGCCAGAATGGAGACTGTGCGCGATCTGCCCCGCACCTGGATGTTGGGCAACGCGGCTGTGGTTGCGTGGAAGAGCGGAGATCAGCCTCACTATCTCGTGCGCGCCGACCTGGTCCGCGCTTTTCTGATTCGCAGCCTCGGCAGCAACGTATTCATCAACGGCACCGGCGAGCCTTCGCTCGATTCCGCGAGCGTCACGCAAATTCTCGATCTGGCCTCACGCTTGCCGGCCGCAGACGCAATCGTCGTCCAGCGCGAATCAGCGCGCGGCGCATATCCGCCAATTGCACGGCCGGCAGTGACGGCGATTGTGATCACGCCGACGGATATCAATCTGACAAGTGTAGGTCGGGCTTTAGCCCGACCAGCGGCCCCGCCGAGCGGGGCCGTCCCACATTCTTTTCCTCGTGGCGCGATCCTCTCCGCCGCTTTCACCGAACCGCCGCGCATCGTCGCGGACCTCAATCGCCTTTTCGGAGCGAAAGTTTCTTCCCTCTTTGATCAGGGTGGGGCGATCTGTGTCTACGACGTCGACACACGCAAGCTCCTGCCGCGGCCGCTCGCCGTGATTGTTTTACCCAAGGACCCGCAGCGCCGCGCGATCGTCGACTCATTCCGTCAGGCGGAAGCCATCGGGATTCGCGTGCGAATCGCGGAGATCGGCGACACGATCGCGCTGTCGTTCGACGACAGCATCGAGCAATATCAAAAGGATGCCTTCGACCCTGCACCGACCGCGAGTCAGTGGTCGGTGCGCATCGACGCACCGCGGCTGGTGCCGATCTTGAACAATCTGCAGCAGAACCTGGGGTTGCGGATTGCCGCGCCGCGGCTCTACCGCTCCGCGCGCGATCTTGCGGGCTGGCTCGGCGAGCTCGAGCAGGCGAAAACCATTGAAGCGGCTGATTCTGTCGATTTGCAGCGAGAAAGCCTCAACGTAAGGATCAGCTCGAAATAGAATCAGGGGGGCGGGCGTTGCTCGCGAAATCTGCCATGTCTGACCCGCGCGACTTCATCAACTTCGACGAGATCGACAAAGACGGCCCACAGTCGTACAGCCGTACGATTTCAGTCTCGCCGTCGGAGCTGCAGCGCGACGAGATCGTCAACGTCGGGCCGGTGGCGATCAAAGCCGCCGTGCAGAAGGGCTCACGACCGGGCGAGTATCTCGTCGAAGGGTCCGCGAGTTTCACGGCGGATTTGATGTGCGCGCGTTGCCTCGAGCCGTATCCGTTTGCCAGCAGTTCGACCTTTCACTTAAGATTCCACCCGCGTCCGGAAGTCCCGCAGCGGCAAGAGGAAGAGATCGAGATCGCTCCTGACGAGCTCGATGTCGAGTTCTACACCGGTCGACAAATTCCGCTGCGCCATCTGGCGCTCGAGCAAATCCAGCTGTCGATTCCGATGAAACCGTTGTGCAGAGAGGATTGCCTGGGCTTGTGTCCGACGTGTGGGACGAATCGGAACCGTGAAGTCTGCGCGTGCGTGGAAGCGGTCGCCGACGAACGCTGGGGAGCGCTGAGCGAGATTCGCCAGGCGATCAAGAAAAGAGAAAGCTAGTTAGGAGACGAAATGCCCAATCCAAAACGCCGTCACAGCAAAGCGAGAACACGTTCGCGGCGCGCCCACGATTTCCTCAAACAGAAGTCGATGTCGGTCTGTCCGCAGTGTCATGAGCCGAAGATGCCACATCGTGTCTGTCCGAAGTGCGGTTACTACAAGGGCCGCGAAGTCATCGCGGTCAAGGACATTCTCTGAGTAGTAACGACCGGGTCCGGATCGCGCTCGATGCGATGGGCGGCGATCATGCGCCCCACGAAATCGTCAAGGGCGCGCTGCTCGCGGTGAGCGAGTACCCGGTCGAAGTCATCCTGGTCGGACAGGAAGAAGTCGTCCGCAAAGAGCTGGCGGTTGCCGAGTCTCTTCGCAACATCGAGGTCGTCGACGCGCGTGAAGTCGTCGAGATGGAAGACACGGCGCTGGCGCCGCTGCGGCGGAAACGAAATTCCTCGGTGCGTGTCTGCGCAAATCTGGTCTCGGAAGGACGCGCGGATGCTTTCGTTTCGGCCGGCAACACCGGGGCGACGTGGACGTCTGCTCGCGCCGTCATGGGAATGATCGAAGGCGTGAGCCGGCCGGCGCTGGCTGCGATTCTGCCTAACGCGAACGATCACACGCTCCTGCTCGACGTCGGCGCCAATGTCGACGCCAAGCCCAATCACCTGCGCGAATTCGCAGTCATGGGACACTTCTACGCGCAGATGGTGTTCGGCATCGAAGCGCCGCGGGTAGGACTTCTCTCCATCGGCGAAGAGGAAGGCAAAGGCAACGAGTTGACCAAGGAAACCTTCCGCGTGCTCAAAGAGACCGGCTTGAACTTCGTCGGCAACGCCGAAGGGCGCGATATCTATAACGGTAATGTTGATGTTGTCGTCTGCGACGGTTTCATCGGCAATGTCGTTCTCAAGGCTTCCGAGGCCCTGGGCGAGATGGTGAGCGGCCTGCTGAAAGGCGAGATGACGCGGTCGCTCCCGCGCAAAGTCGGTGCCCTTCTCGCGAAGGGCGCATTCGACGGGCTGAAAAAGCGGATGGATTACTCCGAGTACGGCGGAGCGCCGCTGTTAGGCGTCAAGGGCGGTTGCATCGTCTGTCACGGCCGTTCGAACGCTAAGGCGATCAAGAACGCCATCCGGATCGCGCGCGGCTTCGCGATGAACCGCATCGACGAAAAAATTCAGACCAAGATCACCGATCTGCACGCCCGCGAGCACGATAGCAGCGTGCTGGCCAGGCAGTAGCACGTCATCCTGACCCCGCGCAGCGGGGGAAGGATCTCAAGCTGCGCTGATCGAGATTCTTCGCCGTCTGCGCGGCTCAGAATGACCTCTGCCGCCTGCAGAAAATCTGCGACAACGTGACGTCGTCGATTTGCACGTCTGCGTCGTGAACGAGCAGGCCG
>QHVX01000348.1 GCA_003222375.1 Acidobacteriota bacterium | reverse complement strand
GCGGCGGATCCACATCACGTAGGCTTCTTCGGTTCTGCGACTGAAATGGCGGACGCGGATCTCGTTGCGCACCCGATCCAGGAGCCTCGGTTGTTCGCTCATTCTCGAAGGCTCCCTCGGAAACCGCGCGTGAGCAAGAAAATCTACACGGTGTAGAAAAGCCCGCCGTTTGGCGGGCTTTTCGATTACTGGCCTCGTTTTGTTCCTGGCGTTCGCGCCTTTTTCTTCGGCGCGGCGGCCTTGGCCGGCTTCTTCGCCGATGCGGCTTTTTTCGGAGCAGCCTTTTTCTTCGGCTTCGCTTCGGCGGCCGCTTCGGTTTCCTCGGCCGCTTCTTTCTTCGGAGCGGCCTTCTTCCCGCCGCCCTTTTCCTCGGCCGGCGCTTCTTCGATCTTCGGCTCGTAGCCGACGAACTCGAGGATCGCCATCTCTGCGGCGTCGCCGCGACGCGCGCCGAGCTTGATGATGCGCGTGTAGCCGCCCGGTCGCTCGTTGAAGCGGGGTCCGAGGGTCGTGAAGAGCTTCGCGATCAGGGTGTCCTCGCCCACGACGCGCTCCGCCTGCCGGCGATTGTGCAAGCTGTCATTCTTTCCCAGCGTGACCAATCGCTCGATCTGCGGCCGAAGCTCTTTCGCCTTCGGGAGCGTCGTGATGATCCGTTCCTTGTCGATCAGCGAGGCGAGCTGATTGCGGAAGAGCGCCGCGCGATGCGCGCTGGTTCTTCCCAACTTCCGGTTCGCCATTCCGTGTCGCATTGTTTGCTCCTCCCGTCATCCTGAGCGAAGCGAAGGATCTCAGGATGTGATTCTTGTCGTTTGAGATCCTTCGCCGTCTCTGCGGCTCAGGATGACGGCTTTGCCGTCACTCGCGCATTTCGCCGGCACGCGAGCCGGTGCGTGTCATGCCGAATGAAAGACCCATGTTGGCGAGAACGTCTTTGATCTCATCGAGCGACTTGCGGCCGAAGTTCTTGGTCGAAAGCATCTCGCGCTCGGTGCGCTGCACCAGATCGCCGAGCGTGCGGATGTTGGCGTTCTTGAGGCAGTTCGCGGAGCGGACGGAGAGATCGAGCTCTTCGATCGGCTTGGCAAGCAGCTCCGAGAGCCGCGGATCGACTTCCGGCAGCGCTGCTTCCTCGGCTTCCTCGCCGCGCGTTTCGAACTGGCTGAAGATCCGAAGGTGATCGCCGAGGAGATCGGCGGCCAGGCCGACGGCCTCCTGAGGCGAGACTGCGCCGTTGGTCCAGACTTCCAGAACGAGCTTGTCGTAGTCGGTCATCTGTCCGACGCGCGCGCCTTCGACGTGATAGTTCACGCGGCGCACCGGCGAATGGATCGAGTCGACCGGAATGTAGCCGAGCGGCAGATCGCCGTCGGCATTGCGATCGGCGACGACGTAGCCGCGTCCGCGCTTCAGACGCGCTTCGAGCTTGAGGTTTCCCTCTTTCGAAAGCGTCGCGAGGTGCGCGGTCGAATCGAGGATCTCGATGTCGGCGTCCTTGTCGAAGTCGGCGGCCGTGACGACGCCCGGCCCCTTCTTCTCGATGTACAGCGTCTTCGGCCCTTCGCCGTGGAGCTTGAAGGGGACCTGCTTGAGATTGAGAACGACGTCGGTCATGTCTTCGACCACGCCGGTGAGCGATGAGAATTCGTGGAGCACGCCCTCGACGCGGATGGCGGTGATGGCCGCCCCTTCGATCGAGGAAAGAAGCACGCGACGGAGCGCGTTGCCGATCGTGGTCCCGAATCCGCGCTCAAACGGCTGCGCGATGAAGCGTCCGTAGTTGGGAGTGAGTGTTTCGGGATCGTAATCGAGCTTTTTCGGTTTCTGGAAATCTGACCACAACATGTAAGCGGCCTCCTCGCCTGTTTCTTACTTCGAGTAGAGTTCGACGATGAGCTGTTCCTGGATCGGGAGACGAATGTCTTCACGCTTCGGAAGATCGAGCACCGTCCCTTTGAACTGATCGGCGGTCAGCTCCAGCCACGGCGGAACGCCGCGACCGCTGGCCGTCTCGACGGCCTGGCGGATCTGATCGTTCTTGCGGCTTTTCTCACGAACCTGAATGCCATCGCCTTTGCGCACCTGGTAAGAGGGAATGTTGATTTTCTTTCCGTTGACCTCGATGTGTCCGTGCCGGACGAGCTGCCGCGCCTGAGCGCGCGACGATGCGAATCCGAGCGAGTAGACGACGTTATCGAGACGAAGCTCGAGCTGCCGAAGCAGGTTGTCGCCGGTGATGCCGTGCTTTTCGGCGGCCCGTCTGAAGTACAGACGGAACTGCCGTTCCAGCAGGCCGTAAATTCGCTTCACTTTCTGTTTTTCGCGAAGCTGCAAACCATATCCGAGGACTTTGGAACGGCGGCGGCCATGCTGGCCGGGCGCATAGTTGCGACGCTCGATCGCACACTTGTCCTTGAAGCAACGGTCCCCTTTCAGGAACAGCTTCATGCCCTCGCGCCGGCACAGCCGGCAAACGGGATCTGAGTAACGAGCCAACTTCTCCTCCTAATGTTTCGGACCCGCTCCACCATGGAACGTTCCGCATACGCCGGCTGCTGCTCGGCGTAACTTGGTACCTCCGTTAGACACGGCGCCGCTTTGGCGGACGGCATCCGTTGTGCGGAATGGGCGTCACGTCCTTGATGGACTTGATATCCAATCCGCTGGCCGCCAGCGCGCGAATTGCGGATTCGCGTCCCGCTCCCGGACCTTTGACCTTGACATCGATCGTGCGGACGCCGTGTTCCTGCGCCAGCTGCGCCGCATTCTGCGCCGCGACCTGCGCTGCGAACGGAGTCCCTTTGCGCGATCCCTTGAATCCGATGCGGCCGGCGCTCGACCACGCCAGCACGTTGCCCACCGGATCGGTGATGGCCACGATGGTGTTGTTGAACGTGGCGGCGATCGATGCCACGCCGTGCGGCACGTTCTTCTTTTCTTTTTTCTTCGCTCCGGCGCGGCGGGCGCCAGCCTTCGGACCTTTTGCTGCTG
>QHVX01000053.1:4291-16925 GCA_003222375.1 Acidobacteriota bacterium | reverse complement strand
TGCCGCGAAACGTCGGTCACGTCGCCTTCGAGCGTGTACGTCCAGGGCCAGCCCGCCTTGAGATCGGTACCCAGGTCGAGGCTGAGCAGTCCCTTCGCATTGACCTTGCCGTCTTTCTTCGCGATCGTCTGGCTGCCGAGGTTTTCGTCGTAATCGCGTCCGAGAAAAGTGAATTGATCCTCCGGGTAGCGATCGCGGATCGCCGCCGGAACGGCGTAGGCCGGATATTTCGAGTACGTCCACCGCACCGGACGCGCCGACATCGGCGCGCCGAAGAGATATTGCGCGCTGATCGTCCCGGTCAGTTTCGTTCCCGCGATGGTCGTCGGCGCGTTGAGCGTCACGTCGACGCGAAAATCGGGACGCCGATACGCCGCCACCAGAAAACTCCCGTACACGCGCAGACGCTGGCCCTTCGTCCGCGCCATCACCTGATACGTGCCCAGAACGCCGTCGGCTGGAATGGTCGTCGTCCATTCCGCGCTGCTCCACTCGTTGAGATTGACCGTCCGTTTGTCATGCTGACGTCGACCGCCGTTTGTGGCGGCAGCAGTTGAACGCCAGTCGGCGTGTCGCCGCGCACGACGGCCTTGAAGTGCACTTCTTCACCGAGTTTGTAGACGCCGCGATCGGTGAAGACCTGACCGCGAAGTAGCGAAACCGCCTCGGCCAGATTGAAGCTCGTTCCGAATTCCCACGGCTGAACGCCGTCATTCCAGTTGCTGGCGGCGTAGGCGATGTCGCCGTCCTTTTCAGCCACGACGATGAAGTGAAGATCGCTCAGCGCTTGCCACTCGTTGACGTACTCCTCCGCATCGGGCTTGAGCTCTTTCCGCTCGGCGCGCAAATCGGTGTTAGGCGCGACGACGATTCCATGCTCATCGGTCGTTCCGGTCCAGAAGACTTTGTTGTCGGTCGTGCGAATCGAGACTTTGACTCCACTCACCGGCGCGGCGGTGTCGAACGAGCGTCGATGTGGTTTGGCCGACGATCGCGTGAGCCCGCGGAATCGGCTGGCCTGCCGGCACGGCCGCCCACACGAATCCATGTCCGTTTGCGCCCAGGACCGACTTCAGATTCAGACCGTACGATTGGATCTTGTCGGGGACCGGAGCGAATTTACGCTCGGAAGAAGCCGACGGCGGCGTCTGATGGAAGCCGTTCTTCTCGAGCTCGAGCATCGTCGGCATCATCTGTTCGATCGAGAGCGGCATCGTCCACTGCGCCGCGTTCTGAAAGTTTCGTGAGTGAAATGGAAGGACCGGTCCGCCGCTCGATTCCCAGACGCCATGTCCGTCGCCGAAACTGATGAAGGCTCGCTTGTGCCAGTACTCGATCAATCCGGTGTACGTGTATCCGAGTTTTTGACCGTCTTCGGATTGGAGAGTCGGATCGACGCGCACTGAATATGTGCGCGCCGGCTGCAGCGAGAATCCCAGCTCGTCGAGGCTCACCGAATTCGTGATATTTCGCCAGTCGGGAACTTCGCGTTTTTCGGGCACGAGCGGGACTTTGTGCGCCGGGTCGGTCACGTCCGTGACTTGAATGGCATCGCGGATGTGCTCCCAGCTCGCTGCTGCGCGCAGCCCGATCGGGTTCCAATCCTCCGGCTCGCATTCCTTGCGGCACGCGATTCCCGTAACGAACAATGTCGGCGTGAGCTGAATGGTGTACGACTGACTGCGGCCGGTCGCGACCTTCCCGCTTCCTTCGACCAGCTGGTCATCGAGATAAACCTGGATCCAGGTGTCGGGAGGAACGCCGGGCTTCGTCTCGATCACGACCAGATCTTTCGCGGGCGGAAAGCGCTTCTTGTCCCAGTCGGCAGGAAACGACGAGAGAATCGGAACGCCGTCCGAAGATGCCGCCTCTCGCGCGGCCGCCACTTTCACTTCGAATGTCGGATCGCTTTCTGCCGGAACGTCAGGCTCCGGGAAATCGTGCGCGCTCGTGCGAAGCTGAAGGTGCGGGCCGATGGCGTTGGCATCAACGGGCTGATTGAACCGCAACGCGATAACGACCGGCGCATCGAATCGGCCGCCCTTGCGATACCAATTCGTGTTGCGGAGCGCGATCGTCGGGGTGATGAATGAAAAGTTGTAGGCGTGATCGAGCGTCTTGCCGCTGACCGCTCTCGCATCCGCGTCGATCGTCACATCGAACTTGGTCGCGTAAGGCAGCGGCGTTTTCGGATCGGGAGTGAAGATCAGCGTCGTGGTGCCCGACCATCGGAATGTTCCTTTGACTGCCGGCGTAATGTGAAAAAAAGGAGCGGCAACGACCGTCGGGATTTTGCCGAGAACCACCATCGGCTCAGAGAAGACGACCCGAATCTCATTCGCTTCAGCGAGGCTGGCGATCTCGCCGACCGGACCCGCTTTGACAATCGTCAGCTTGTCGGCCGCGCGGGCGCCTGCCGCCACGAGCATGAGGAGGATGCAAACTGCCGCTTTACGAATCATGTCGATACCGCTCCGCATTCAATAGAAGTCGGGGATTGGGCATGACCGAGGAGACCGAAAGGAAAATTTTGGACGCGATTGTGGCGGAAGTATGACGTATCCGTCATCCTGAGCGCAGCGAAGGATCTCGGCCGACGAGATGCTTCCCCCGCTCCGCGGGGTCAGCATGACAGCGCTCTACTCGGCCGGAACGAACGCTGCCGCGGGCCTGCCGAGCAGAAATCCTTGCACTTCTTCGCAGCCGGCGGCCCGAAGAAACGCGAGCTCGGCTGCCGTTTCGACGCCCTCGGCCACCACGCGGAGGTTGAGTCCGCGGGCCATCGCGATGATGGCCGAGACAATCGCGCGATCGGCGGCGCTCCAATCGATGGCGTGCACGAATTCCTGATCGATCTTCACGCTGTGAATCCGAAAACGCCGCAGGTAGCTCAGCGAGGAGTGCCCGGTGCCGAAATCGTCGAGCGCCAGTTGCACTCCCATCTCATTCAGGCGATTGAGCGTCGCGATCGTGCGCTCCGAATTCTGCATCGCGGCGCTTTCGGTGATCTCGAGCTGCAGGTTGCGCGCCGGAAGAGCTGATTCTTCCAGGGCGCCGCTGATCATCTTGACGAGATCGGTGTGTAGAAACTGACGCGGCGAAAGGTTCACCGACATGCGCAGCTCGGGATAGTCGCGCTGCCATCGCTTGGCCTGACGACAGGCCTCGCGCAGGACCCACTCCCCGATCGGCACGATCAGCCGCGTCTCCTCGGCAATGGGGATGAAATCGGTCGGCTCGATCGGCTCCTGACCTGGATGATTCCAGCGCAACAGCGCTTCCATCCCGACCATCGCCTCGGTCGCAACCCTGATGACCGGCTGGTAGTGCAGAGTGAACTCGCCGCGCTCGATGGCGTGGCGCAGGCTGTTCTCGAGCGACATGCGCTCCATCGCGCGCGTGTTCATCGAAGGCGTAAAGAGCTGCACCAGGTTTGGGCCGGCTTCTTTAGCGCGATACATCGCGTGATCGGCGTTTTTCAGCAAAACCTCGGCAGTGTCTCCGTCGGACGGAAAGAGCGCAATGCCGATGCTGGTGGTGATGAAGACTTCGGTGCCTTCGATTCGAAGCGGTTGCGCAACGACATCGAGGATCTTCTGCGCGATTCTTACGGCATCGTCGGCGGTTTTGAGGTTCGCGATCAGAATCGTGAACTCGTCGCCGCCCATCCGCGCGATCGAGTCTTCCTGCCGCAATGCGGTCTTGAGGCGGATCGCGATCGCTTTGAGCAACTCGTCGCCGAAGCTGTGGCCCAGGCTGTCGTTGACGTCCTTGAAGCGGTCGAGATCGCAAAACACAACCGCCAGCGGCGTATTCATGCGTCGCGCGTGCGCCAGTGCGACCGTCAGGCGATCGCGAAACAGCCGACGGTTCGGCAGACCGGTGAGCGCGTCGTGATATGCCTGATGCTCGACCTGCTCCTCGACGATTTTTCGCTCGGTAATATCGCGCGACACGCTGATGAACTCATCGACTTCGTTGGTGGCCGGATTGCGCACCGAACGGCTCGTCGTTTCAAACCACACCGCAGTTCCGGTTTTCTTCATCAGACGGTACGAATATGTCGTCGGCGTCGTCTCGTTGATCGTGTAGGAAAGATGTCGCATCTCTTCGCGATCATCGGGATGCATGAATTCGTAAATCGACCGGCCAACGAGCTCCGCGGGCTCATATCCGATCAGGCGACGGACAGCATCGGAGGCGTACAGGACGATCCCGGAGGTGGTCGTGCGCGAGATGATGTCGGTCGAGTTCTCGGCCATCAGCCGGTAACGCGCTTCGCTTTCGCGGAGCGCGCGCTCCACGCGATTGCGCTGCAGCGCGTTGATGAAGATTTCGCCGGTGATCCTGAGCAGCGCCACACTCTCGTCGGACCATTTCAGCTCCGAAGCGCTGCCGACGCCGAGGACGCCGACGGTTTCGCGGTTGTAGACGATCGGGACGGCGATCGCAGTTCGATTGCCCCCTTGTCGGTAGACCTCGCGCTCTCGCGCGGCCTCGGCCGGCATGTCGTCGACATCCACCACGATGTGTTGCTGCTGTAGAAGGTGCTGCAAGGTCCACGGAAAGTCGGCAATCGAAAAGTTTCGGTCCGAACCGGTGGCCGGCCATTCATAGACCATACGTGCTGTTTTCCGATCATCTGAAAACAGGTAGACGGAGGAGTGATCGGCGCCTACGAAGCGAACCAGCGTGCCGAGAGCCTCGCGAATGCCGTTGTCGATTTCTTCGGGCGGAAGATTGACGAAATTCGTCGAGATCGACGAAATCAGCTTTTCGAATTCGAGCCGGTGACGAAGCGAATTTGTCTTGGAGACCAAGGATGAAATCGTAACAAATGCGGTCACAGCGTGCCGACGTGGCACCGTCATTCCGAGCGTAGCGAGGAATCGGTGTGGGCGAGTGGCACGATTCGTGGGGGTCGCCCCGCCCGCCTCACCGATCCCTCGCTACGCTCGGGAAGACAGCAAGATCACGCTACTTACGAGCAGCGTTCCAACGGGTAGATCTTGACGCTCACCTCGCTGGCGTAATGCCTGAGGGGCTGCGTTTCGGCGTGGCGAATGCCGGCCGCCCACGTCAGCGTCTCTTCGCAGTCGTCGACTTCGGCCCGCTGCACGGGATACGGCCGATGATGCACGTGTGCGCGCCGGAGTCGATGATCTTCGTCCACGGTGTAGAGGATGTAGCGCTCAATGAGGAAATGCTCGATCGTGTGCGGACTCGCGTGTGTGACGATGCCTTCCATCGCGCGATAACGGATGCGCAGGTTCGCCGGCATCATGCCGTTCGGATCGTCGCGCTTCGAAACAAAATCGATCGTCGGAATCGCCTCGGTCGACGCGAAAAAGTCGATCCTGGAATGAAAATACGGAAGCTTGTAGGCCGCACGCGCGGCAGCCACTGCAATCGCGCTCGATGCGTCGAGGCTGAAGAACCACACTCCGGGATCGCGGCCCCCGAGATGCACGTACGTCCGCACGTTGACCTCGTGAAAATTCGAGATCCACGGCAGCGGCGGCGTCATCACCGGCCGGACACCGGTCATCGTGAAGGGAACAAGACCGACGTAGGCCTTTCCCTGGAACGTATCGACCGTCAGTTCCTGCGGAATCAGCCTTTGCAACTCCTCAGGCGGCACTTCCCAATGCAGGAACAATAGGTGATGCCAGTTCTGATGCATGACCACCGGCGCATCGGGCTCGCGTGTTGGCGCAATGCGGTCGATTTCCAACGACGTCACAGCATTTTGTAAAGCAAAATCCCGTCCTGACTTAGAATCCGTGCCGATGAGGCGTTTTCAGCTGCTGATTCTCTCCCTGATCGTTTTTGCATCGTGTGCAAGCTCCAAGCAGGCGGGTTCAAAGCCGAAAATCGCGCAGCCGAGCGTCGGCCTCCAACAGGAAGTCGGACCGGCGCAGCTCGGATACCCGTACGGCCCGATCGAGATCAAGTACAACTTCGCTGTTCAGAACAACGCCGCCGAAACGATCACGCTCATCCGCGTCGACATTCAGTCGATCAATCCGGCCGGAGGTGCCTACAGCCTTCGCCACAATTTCTACAACTTCAAACAGGAGATTCCGGCGAACAGCGTCGGAGTTGTGACGTTCTGGGCGAGGGGTTTCGGATGGGGACGTGGCCTGCGCGAAAGCGAACCGGTCAGCGTGCGTGGCGTGGCGTACTTCGAATCGCCGAGCGGCACATTTCAGAAAGTCTTCATTCAGGAACTTTCGCAGTACCCGGATTAGCGCATCCGCTGCTGAAACAGCCAGCGGGCCATTCCGGCGTCGGCGTAGGCC
Organism: Acidobacteriota bacterium; assembly: GCA_003222375.1. Classification (GTDB taxonomy): domain Bacteria; phylum Acidobacteriota; class Thermoanaerobaculia; order Gp7-AA8; family Gp7-AA8; genus Gp7-AA10. Next base: position 10,623 of record QHVX01000053.1, on the reverse strand, counting down.
AAATCCCACGCGTCGTGCCCGATGCCTGGATACTCGGTGTACGAGACGCGGCCGCCATCGCGCCGCAGCGCTTCGACCATGCTGCGCGACTCGCTCACCGGAACCTCGTCATCCTTCGTTCCATGAAACACCCACACCGGAGTTGCGCCAATTTCTTGTGCGAGTGCCGCATACGGATCTGCTGCACCGACGATGCGCGAGATGTCGGGGGGCGGCTCGACCGGAAACAGGTCGGTCGGATCGCGCGCGACTTCGCCGCTGATCGGAACCACAGCCGCAAATCGCCGGCGGTGGCGCGCCATGTACCATGCGCCCGACGCGCCCATGGAGATGCCGGTGAGGTAGACGCGCCGGCGATCGCCGTGGAACTCGCGAATCGAAATTTCGAGCGCGGCCATGGCCTGCGATTCCATCTGGCCGTACCACTCCTGTCCAAAACTGCATTGCGGAAAGACGATGATCGCTTTGTAACGGTCGGCGAAACGCTCGAGCGCCGGGGCAAGACCGATCGTCAGCTGCCGTTCGTTGTCGTCTCCCCGCTCATTGCTGCCGTGAAGAAAAAGAATCACCGGCCAGTGATGTACCTTCGTGTAATGCGGCGGCAGCCAGACGCGGTAGCGATACTGATGATCGCTGAGCGTGACGCTGCGTTCGAGAAAGCGAGACTCGCGCGCGCAAGAGAGGAAAAGGCAGAAGGCAGAAAGCAGAAGGCAGAAGTAAGAAAGCTGCTTTGCCTTTCCTTCTGCCTTCTGCCTTCTGCCTTCTGCCTTTTCGGTCACTCGAACAGATCGTATTCGGTGACCGGCAGCGGCGACGCCTGCTCCGCCATGTCGGACTGCCACGCTGCGATGACGTACAGATCCCAATGGAGGAGAAAAACCTCGCGACTCATTTCCCACCGCGCGGCAAGACCCGGCCACAATCCGCGTTTGCTCTCTTTGATGAGGTGGCCCAGATTGTAGACGATCGTCTGCTGCTGCCGGAAACCGGCCTGCGAGCAGAAAAAGTTGAGGGCCGCCTCGATCTTGAATCGCTCCTGATATCGCGCCGGCACGGTCTCCCACACTTCGCGGCGCATCACGCGGATGCCGGACAGCACGGGACCAACTTTCATTTGCAGGTGGAAGAAGTTGCGGATGGGGCCGCGGCTGCGGACGCCGATGTTCATGTCGCACTCGTCGCGCAGCACCGGCGTGATCAGCGACGCGATGTGATCGTCGGTGACGTCGTACATGTCGCCGTCGACAAAGAAGAGGATGTCGTGACGGGCGTAGTCGACGCCCACGCGCATCGCGTAACCCTTGCCGCGGTTCTCGCGCAGCGCGATCGTGGTGACGTCGAAGGAACAGGCAATTTCGACCGTCGAATCGGTCGAGCCGTCGCTGACGACGATGATTTCGTCAATCAGGCGGTTACGCGTCAGTACCGTAAGGACTTCAGCGATCGTTTTTTCTTCGTTGTACGCGGCGATGATTGCCGAAATCCCCAACGCTTCACCTCAAGACCGCAACGCTTTGCAACCGGCAGACCATAACACACCCGCCCACCCGCCCAAGTGCTGAGTGCTGAGTGCTGAGCGTGACGCAGCACTCAGGACTCAGCACTCAGGACTTACTTTTGCAGAATTCGCTAACTATGAAACGCACATTGATCTACGCATCGGTTCTGTTTTTGTTGAGTGGCTGCAACACGCTTGCGAATCTGCACATCGTCAACCCGTCGTATTCGCTGCGAGGGATCGAACCGCGCGTCAATTTCGGAATCCCGCCGACCATGGACTTCGACTTCACGGTCGGCGTCGACAATCCGAATGCAGTCGCGCTGCGACTCGATCACTTCGATTTCGATCTGTTGATCAACAACAATCGGGTCCTGAACAACGTCCGCAGCGATCAGGGCATCCACATTCCCGCGCGCGGCGTCGGCGACATACATCTGACTTCGCATGTCACGTACGACAACCTCCGGTCGATCTTTAACGAAGTGGCAAACATCGTCCAGGGAAACCGCGCGACGTACGCCATCCAGGGCAATGCCTATTACGACACGCCGGCGGGCCGCCTGCGGTTCCCCGTGACGGTTTCGCGTTAGTGTAGGGCGTCAGAAATAGCGTCCCTTTTGTTGCGAGCGCCAAAGGGCCGAATGCGAGGCGTCGCGATGCCCTTTGCCGCCCGCAACCCTTCGGGCTGATGGAGTTTGCAGGGCGATCTCCGCAAACTCCATCAGCAAAAAGCACGTCATTTCTGACGCCCTACACTTACTTAACCGCGAACGTTGCGCGTGACGGTGATCGTGTCGGCGACGAAGCGGCCGTTGTTGTTGGAGCCGCTGACGCTGATCTGATCACCCCGCTCGAGGTCCGACACGTTGTATCCGCTGTTGCCTTGATACTCGACGCGCGTCCGGTTGTCGTAGTAGATCGACTGATTGCCCTGTGAATTCTTCAGATTGTTCACGTAGTTGACATTGACGTCGATCCGTTGATTCGAGGTGTCGACGAAGTTGACGGTCGCCTGAACTGTGTTTGAATTGCCGCTCGACGTCTGCGGCGTCCCGAAGATGCTGCCGAGGTCGCCGAGTCCACCGCCCGAGCTGCAGGCGGCGAGTAGAAGAACCACCGCCAGAATCGAAAGCTTACGCATACAAAACCTCCTGTCAGTCATGCAGAATGAAGAGCAAGGATCAAGCCGTTGTCGGAACGCCAGCGCACGCCTCTCGCCATAGGCGCGATCGCAGCCGTGCTCTACTTTTCGGAGGGTTTACCCTACGGCATCGTCACGGATCTCGTTCCGATTTACCTTCGCATCCAACACGTCGAGTTGAAGATCATCGGAGACCTGGCCGGCAGCGTCAGCCTGGCCTGGACTCTCAAATTCCTATGGTCGCCGCTCATCGACACGTTCGGCACGTACCGGCGATGGATCGCCGGAGCTTTGATCGTGATCGGCGGTGCGCTAGGCGCGATGGCTTCGCTCCCTGCGAGCGTCACAGCAATTTTCTACGCGCTCATCGCTGTCGTGGCCCTCGGATCGGCGACGCAGGACATCGCCGTCGACGCCTTCACGATTCGCGCGACGCCGGGGTCGATGCTGGGGCCCGTCAATTCGATTCGCGTCACCGCGTATCGCGTCGCGATGATGGTCGGAGGCGGCGGAATGGCCATCATCGCCGGGCGGGTGGGATGGCGGACCGCGTGGGGAACGGCGGCGGCGATCGCGCTGGGGATGCTGATCTTCGCGTCGACACTTCCCGATGACCGCGGTGAACGCAAAGCACAGTCGAGCTTCGCAGCCGATCTCGGGCATTGGCTGCGCAGACCGCGCGCGGGAATTCTGCTCACGATCGTTTTTCTCTACCGAATCGGCGAGTTCGCGGTTGTGACGATGGTCAGGCCGTATTGGGTCGATCGAGGGTATTCGCCAGCGGAAATCGGAACGATCACAAGCGTCGTCGGCGCCACCGCCATCATCCTCGGCGCGATTGTCGGCGGATGGTTCGTCGCGAAATTCGGCGTGTACGCCGGTCTGCTTTGGCTCGGCATTGCACAAACGCTCTCCAACCTCGGATACGCGATCGTTGCCACGATGCAGGCGGGGCGATGGGCGATCTACGCGGCCGCGATCGTCGAGAACATCGGCTATGGCGTCGGCAACGCTGCCTTCCTGGCTTTTCTCATGTCGATCTGCGATCGCGAACGCGCCGCGACCGAATATGCGTTGCTCTCCGCCGCTTTCGGGCTCACCGGCGCAGTGGTCCGCGCAGCCAGCGGCCACGTCGCGCAGTACGCCGGCTATCCGTTTTATTTCTGGCTCACCGTGTTCCTCGGCATTCCTGTGCTGTTCCTGATTCCGCGAATCCGCAATGAAGCATCGATTCTTCGTACCTGACCGCGTGGAGGCCGGCGCGACGATCGCGCTCGATTCCGATGAGCGCCATCACGCGCACGTGCTGCGCGTCCGCGAAGGCGAAGAAGTCGAGTTGTTCGACGCCAGCGGAAAAAACTATCTCGCGCGTTTCGACAGTCCCGATTCACTCGCGATCCTGCACGAAGCTGAGAACCGAGAACCGAGAACCGAGAACCACCTGGCGATGTCGATCATCCAGCTCGACAAATTCGAGCTCATCCTCCAAAAAGCGACCGAGTTAGGCGTCGCGTCGATCGTTCCGCTCATGACCGACCGCATGGAAGTGCGCATCGAGCGCCTTCGGGGAAAAGAAGATCGCTGGAAAAAAATCGTGCTCGAAGCCGTGAAGCAATCGGGACGATCAAAGATCCCGAGGATCGAGCCGCCATTGAAATTCGACGACGCCATCCGGCGTGAGGGAACAAAGATCATTTTCGACGCCGATGCACCTTCAGGAACCCAGCAACCAAGCAACCCAGCAACTCTGTTCGTGGGTCCCGAGGGCGGCTTCAGCGAACGCGAACTCGAGCTCGCGCGCGCATCGGGAGCATCGTTCGAGCAACTCGGTCCGCGACGGTTGCGCGCCGAGACGGCCGCGATCGTAGCGGTCGCGCTCGTCGCTGCGCGAAGTGGCGACATTTGATAGGCTTACGCGCCCGTGGCCAGCGATACTCTGACGATCGTCGACAATCGAACCGGAAAAAAATACGACGTTCCGATCGCTGACGGCACCGTCCGCGCCATCGACCTCCGGCAGATCAAATCCGACGGCAACGACTTCGGCCTGATGACCTACGACCCGGCCTTTATGAACACCGCCGCGTGTCGCAGCGCGATCACGTTCATCGACGGCGACAAAGGAATCCTCGAGTATCGCGGCTATCCGATCGAGCAGCTCGCTGAGAAGAGCACCTATCTCGAGACGGCATTTCTACTGCTGCAGGGACATCTCCCGAACAAGAAAGAGCTCGCTGAGTGGACGCACGATGTCACGCATCACACGTTCATCAATGAGAATTTGAAGTCGCTGCTCGACGCCTTCCGCTACAACGCGCATCCGATGGGCAAACTCATCTCGACGCTGGCGGCCCTCGGTACGTTTTATCCCGAAGCGAAAAATATTTTCGACGCTCCGACGCGTCAGAAACAGATCACGCGGCTGGTCGCGAAGATGATCACCATCGCGGCCTTCAGCTATCGCCACATGATGGGCCAGCCGTACTCGTATCCCGACAACGATCTGTCCTACCCCGGCAACTTCCTCAACATGATGTACAAGACGACCGAGGTGAAGTATCAGCCCAATCCGGTGTTGGAGCACGCGCTCGACGTCCTGTTCATCCTCCACGCCGATCACGAACAGAACTGCTCGACCAACGCCATGCGCGCGGTCGGCAGCTCACACGTCGATCCGTATTCGGCGGTCGCTGCCGCCGCTGCCGCGCTTTACGGACCGCTGCACGGCGGCGCCAACGAAGAAGTGATCCGGATGCTGACCGAGATCGAATCGGTCAAGAACATTCCGGCGTTCATCCAGCGCGTGAAAAGCGGCGAAGGCGTGCGGCTGATGGGCTTCGGCCACCGCGTGTACAAGAATTACGACCCGCGCGCGAAGATCATCAAGCAGGTCGCCTATCAGGTTTTCGAAGTCACCGGAAAGAGCCCGCTGCTGGACATCGCGCTCGAGCTCGAACGCATCGCGCTCGAAGACGAGTACTTCGTCAAACGCAAGTTGTATCCGAACGTCGATTTCTATTCCGGCCTGATCTACCAGGCGATGAAGTTTCCGATGGACATGTTCCCGGTTCTCTTCGCGATTCCACGCGTATCGGGATGGCTCGCGCAGTGGGAAGAGATGCTGCAGGACGCCGATCAGAAGATCGCGCGGCCGCGACAAATCTTCGTCGGTTCGGATCGCCGCGTGCCGCCTCGCGCGGTCAGCGTGTCACCCGCAGGCGGCACGCGCGTCACGCGATCCGCCGATCTCCGTCAGCGGCCTCTGGCACAGCGGCTGCTCAACAACGGTCGCCGGTCCACGGGGGAAAGTATGAGAGCGTTGAGACTTTCGGTCGCCTGTTTCCTTTTCTTTGGAGCTTCCGCAGCATTCGCCCAACTCAATGACACGTACGTCATTCCGGTTGCCGGCAATACGCCGGGAGCCTTCGGCACGCGCTGGATGACGCAATTCAGCGTCTTCAACCCGCAGTCCTACGAGCTGAAGGTCAGCATCACGTACGTCCCGACGCTGGGCGGAAAGGGATTGGAAGCGCTCATTCGCGTTCCTGCGAACGCGGTCGCATTCTCCAACAACATTCTGAGCGACGTTTTCAATTTGTCTGGCGGCGGCGCGCTGCTTGTCGCTACGTTCCCTGAAGACAATCCGGGCGTGAAGAACGACGTGATCTCGCGCGCATTCCTCGTCACCAC
>QHVX01000053.1:543-4219 GCA_003222375.1 Acidobacteriota bacterium | reverse complement strand
CGCCGTGGCGCACGGCATTCGCAACCTCTCGCGCCAGGGCTGGCGCGCCAACGTCGGCGCCGTCAACCTCGGCCGCAGCAGCGTGACGATGCGATTGAATGTCTTCGACATCGACGGCAAGACAGTCGCGAAAAACATTCCCTTCACGATTCCGCCTCTGGCGCACATGCAGGACACGCTGCCCGTGCAAGTCGATCGCGGCTCGATCGAGTTCTTCGTCGACGACCCGTCGAAGCAGGCGGTGGTCTTTCCTTACGTCTCCGTGATCGATCAACTTTCAGGCGATCCGACCTATCAGTCGCCGACGCTTCTGGCCACGCCGGGAGTGCTATTTGGAAAGATGGCGATCGACCCGACCGCGATCGGCAAAAAGATCGACAACGACTTCGCACGCGGTGTGCGCTCGACCGCCGATCGAATCGGTGAGGTACAACTGAAAATCGAAAGGTAGAATGCGCGCCGATGTCAGGCGCGCTGCTCGATACCTCGCTCCCGCTTCCGCTCGCTCGCCGAGGAAAAGTACGCGACGTGTACGACCTCGGCGAGTCTTTTTTGTTCGTGGCCACCGATCGCATCTCGGCCTTCGATGTCGTCCTGTCGCCCGGCATCCCCGACAAGGGACGCATCCTCAATCAGATCTCGAATTTCTGGTTCGAGCATTTCAAGAACATCGAGAATCATCTCCTCGAATCCGACTTCAAGAAATTTCCGTCTGAGGCTCGAGCCCATCCCGAGCTGCGCGGTCGCAGCGTCATCGTGCGGAAATGCAGCGTCATTCCGATCGAATGCGTCGCGCGTGGCTACCTGGTCGGATCGGGCTGGAAGGAATATCAGCAATCGGGGACGGTATGCGGCATTCGTCTCGATCCAGGTTTGAAAGTCGCCAGCAAATTGCGCGAACCAGTTTTCACTCCGGCGACGAAAGAAGAGACGGGACATGACGAGAACATCCCGTTCGAGCGGATGTCGGAGATGATCGGCGCCGATCTCGCGAAACAACTTCGCGAACTGACGCTGACGATTTATCGCCGCGCCGCCGATTACGCCGCGTCGCGCGGCATCATCATCGCCGACACGAAGTTCGAATTCGGGTTGTACGAAGGACGCGTGATCTGGATCGACGAGGCCCTCACGCCCGATTCGTCACGCTTCTGGCCCGCCGACCAGTATGTGGTCGGCAAGAATCCGCCGTCGTTCGATAAGCAGTTCGTACGCGACTGGCTCGAGTCGACCGGTTGGGATAAGAACCCGCCCGCCCCCGAGCTCCCGCCCGACATCGTCGCCAAGACGCGCGAAAAGTACATTGCGGCCTATCGACAGCTCACGGGACGCGAGCCGGAGCTATGAACAGTGTCCCGGTTCAGACGTACGCAAGGATTGCCGGAGTCGTGCTCCTGATCTCGATGGTGGCGGGTGGCTTTGGTGAGGCCTACGTTCCCTCGAAGCTCGTTGTCTCAGCCGACGCTACCGCCACAGCGAAAAACATCCATGACTTTGACTCGCTGTTCCGGCTGGGCTTCGCCGTCTACCTTGTAGAAGCCGTGTGTGATGTTGCGTTGGCGCTGATGTTTTACGTGTTGCTCAGGCCCGTCCGCAAGGATCTTGCCCTTCTCGCGGCGTTCTTCGGGCTCGTATCCACCGCCCTTTTCGCGGTCGCCGAGCTCTTTTACTACGCAGCGTCGCTCGTCCTGGGAGGATCCGCATACCTGAAGACCTTTTCGCCCGATCAACTGAACACGCTCGCGCTGCTCTCGCTCAAGTTGTACGGACATGGCGCTGGGATATTCATGGTGTTCTACGGCATCGCCTCCGTTCTCCGCGGGTACTTGATCTATCGATCGGGCTACCTTCCCAGGTTTCTCGGCGCTCTTCTGGCGCTCGCCGGTTTCGGGTTTATCCTGAAAAACTTCGCGCTGGTCCTTGCGCCGGCATACGCATCCGACCTCCTTCTTCTGCCGATGTTTCTCGCGGCACTGTCACTGACCGTGTGGTTGCTCGTGAAGGGCGTCGACGTTGCGGAGTGGGAACGCGTTAGACCGACTTGATCAGCACCGCGCGCGACGCGGAGCCGCCCGGCCAACGAAAAGTCACGGTGAAGCGGAAGATGTCGCTGCCGACATTGTGGTGGATGCCGGCGCGCTTGAGGAAAAAGGCGCCGCGGCCTTCCGAATTGATCGCGAGCGGAATGTGCGAGCCGCCGAGGTCTACGGTGACGGTGCAATTGGGGACATCGGCGGAGAAACGGACATCGACGTCGGCGTTGTAGTCGATGTAATCGTCGCTGTCAGCGGCGGCGCAGAGAAACGGCGCAGGCGCGGCGTCGTTGAGAACTTCCTCGAACAGTTGCAGCACGGGCGGCGAGTCCCAGATTCGCGAGTGGGGGTAGGGAATGTTTGCGGTTGCGTACGCGCCGATCGGCAGAAACTTCGTCCGCACACTCGCGCCTCGAATCCACGATGACGAAACGAGTGGCACCGTTCCGTCGCCGGCGTCTTTGCTGTGCGTCCATGCGCGCGAGGTCCAGGTATCGGATCCCCAACCGCAGATATTCGTCACCGGCAGGCCATCGAAGTTTTGCGCAAAAGGACCGTGGGCGGTGGCCGCGAGCTGTCGCATGTAATCGGCTGACATCCATGACGAATCGGCAAGAACATCGGGCGGGAGCAGATCGTACGCCGCTTGCGCGCGGCTCATGATCGTCGCGCCCTGCTCCGCGGTGATCCTCGCGAAAAGAAATCCGGCTGACTCACCTTTGGTGATCGCGTAGAGCGCTTCCAGCGTTCCATTCCAGGGAACTCCGAAGGCCATTACCTGCTCGAATCGTGAAAGAAGATCCGGCCGCGCCTCGAGGAACGCTCGAAAGACCAGACCGCCCGTCGAATGCACGATCGCGATGATCTTCCGCCCGCCTGTCGACAGCCTGCTCACTTCGGCCGCCAGTTTTTCCATCGTGGTCTGATGCGAAATGCTGAGACGCCAATCCCATCCGATCGCGGAGAAGTCGCTGCTGAGATGCGAAGTGTCGTACCCGAACCGGCTGCTGAGGATGTCGTACAGCGACTGCGCCTGCTTGGCGACGCCGAGGATGTCGCGGATCGGAGGGCCGGCTTCGAGGTCGCCGGGCACTTTGATCAACCGCTGGATGAACGCCGTCTTTTTCGTGGGATCGATCAGCGTCGAAAGCGTCGGCGGGAAGACGGTGGCTTTGGTGGCGGAATCGCGAAGCTCGCTGGCGGGAAAACCGGGAATGAAGAGAACCGGCTTCACTTCCGGTGCTCGACCTTCACCTTCGTCTTGATGCCGCCGCGCACGTAGAAATCGCCCTCGACCGAAATGAACCGCGGATCGAGCGCGCGGACGAGATCGTCCGCGATGCGGTTGGTCACCGCTTCGTGAAACGCGCCCTCATCGCGGTACGACCAGAGATACAGCTTGAATGATTTGAGCTCGACGCATTTCTGATCGGGCACATAGCGGATGCGGATAGTGGCAAAATCGGGTTGCCCGGTCATGGGGCAGAGACACGTGAATTCCGGTGCCTCGAATGTGATCTCGTAGTCGCGATCAGGATTGGGGTTGGGGAATGTCTCGAGATTTTTTGAGGGCTTCGTCGGCATGCGCGTCAGCGCTTCATTCCCGATCCTGAGCCGGCGCCGGCCGCTATCAGCTTCTGATT
>QHVX01000053.1:0-533 GCA_003222375.1 Acidobacteriota bacterium | reverse complement strand
ATCTTCGCCTGCGCTTCTGCTTTGAGCCGATCCATGTCCCCGCGCAGCCGCGCGATCTCGTCGTCCTTCGCGCCGAAGCCGCCGCGCTGATCCTGTAGCTGCTGCTGGTGATACTCGATGTCGCGGCGGAGGTTTTCGATCTCCTCTTGCTTTTCGGTCATGCGCTGCCGCCACTGCACTTCCTGCTCTTCGTAGAGCCGCTTGATGTCCATCAGCTCGGTGATCTGCGAGAAATCCGAATAGCTCGGAGCCATGTTCCCCCCTTCGCGCACGCGTTCTTCGATCTGCGGGAAGAGCTTGCGCACCTTGAGTGAAAGATCGTCGTTGTCGCTGGAGAGCGCCATCGCGTCTTCGTAAGTGATCTTCTGATTGACGAGCAGTGCAATGAGCGATTGATTCATCGACTGCATCTTGAACAGCCCCACCGAGCTCTCCATCGCCTCGAGAATGTCCTTGGTGTGGCCATCCTCGATCATCTTCGCGATCTGCGGCGTGTTCTTGAGGATCTTGACGGCCGCGGTCAGTTTCCCTTC
>QHVX01000337.1 GCA_003222375.1 Acidobacteriota bacterium | reverse complement strand
TTCGGTTTGCGACTGAATTACTACCCGCCGATGTCGCGCGAGATGGACGATTCCGGCGCCGCGCGTCTCCTCGGTCACGAAGACGTCGACATGTTCACCTTCCTGCCGGCGCCGCGCGTGGAAGGACTGCAGATTCTGAATCGCCGCAACATGAAGTGGATTCGCATCCACGCCCCGCGCGGCACGATCATTCTCAACACCGGCGATTACATGCAGCGCATCAGCAACGACATCTTCCCCTCGACGACGCATCGCTTTCCGATGGCCGTCTACGTTTGGGAAGAGGAGATGCTGGAAGTGCTGCCGGGTTTGCCCGATCCGAAATACGCATCAATTAAGGCGATACAATTTCATACAAATATAACATCTAAGTTTTATGGCGACGACTACGCGGTGAAGGCGTGAGGAAGAGTCAGAAGGCAGAAAGCAGAAGGCAGAAGTGAGCGTCGACATTCAAACTGACGCGCTGCTCCGCTACCGCAATCGCTTTCCGATCCTGAAGCGCACCAAGTATCTCGTCTCGCACTCGTTAGGCGCGATGCCGGAGGCCACGCGCGAGGCACTCAATGAGTACGCCGATCTGTGGGCATCGCGGGGCGTGCGGGCGTGGGGGGACAAGTGGTGGATGATGTCGATCGAGATCGGCGACATCATTGCGCCGCTCATCGGCGCACCGCGCGGGTCGGTGGTCATGCTCCCGAATGTCACGACGGCCGAGGCGGTGGTGCTGTCGTCGTTCGAATACCAGGCGCCGCGAAATCGCGTCGTGATCGTCGAAGGCGAGTTTCCCTCCGTTCGCTACATCTACGATCGGCTGGCGCGGCGGCTCGGCGCAGAGATCGTCAACATCCCGCACGACGCCTCCGGACTCGGGTTCGATCTCGACCGGCTTCTGTCCGCGATCGACGAGCGCACGCAGATCGTGCCGATCGGACACGTGCTCTTCGAATCGTCGTTCATGATCGATGTCGAGGCGATCGCGCAACGCTGCCGCGAAGTCGGAGCGACGCTGGTGCTCGACGTCTTCCAGTCGGCGGGCATCGTCCCGGTGAAAGTTCGCGAATGGGACGCGCCGATCGCAGTTGGCGGCGTGCTCAAATGGCTATGCGGCGGGCCGGGCGGATCGTTCTTGTATGTCGATCCTGCGCTGCGACCGAAACTCGAGCCGAGTTTCACAGGATGGATGGCGCACGCGAATCCATTCGGCTTCGAAGCGCCGCCGATGCGCTTTCGCGACGACGCGCTGCGCTTCGCCCTCGGCACGCCTCCGATTCCGGCGCTGTACGCGGCCCGCGAAGGTCCCAGGATCATCGCGGAAGCCGACATCCTGGCGATCCGCGAAAAGTCCTTGCGACAAACTCAGAAAATCATCGATCTCGCCGACGCACGCGGATTCGAGTTGCGCACGCCGCGCGAGGCCGAGCGCCGCGGCGGATCGGTGTCGATGCGAATTCCACACGGCCTTGAAGTCTCGAAAGAGCTCAACGCGGAAGACATCGTATGCGACTTCCGCCCCGCGTCGGGCGTTCGCTTTTCGCCGCACTTTTACACCACTGACGAAGAGATCGAGGAAGCATTTTCCGTTGTTGATGACATTCTTCGCACCGGACTTCTGCCTTCTGCCTTCTGCCTTCTGCCTTCCCGTCCTGCTTTCTGCCTTCAGCCTTCAAGTCGCCGCTCAGCCGTTGCGGCTGTCGGTCGCCGACGCGGTGCAACGGGCGTTGCGCGAAGGCTCGCAGGCGCAGCTCGCGCGTTCTACCGAAGAGCGGGCCCGTATCGCGCGGACGGAAGCGCTCCAGGCGCTTTTCCCGCAGGCCGATGCGCGGGTCTCGCGTTACAGCCAATCGATCAATCTGCAAACATTCGGATTCACGATTCCGGGACAACCGCCGGTCGTCGGCCCATTCAACGTCACCGATGCGCAAGTCGCGGCCGCGGTGCAGCTCTTCAACCTCGCTGCGATCCGGCATTACCAGGCGTTGAGCCAGGGCGAGACCGCGAGTCGATATGCGCTGCAGCGCGCGGAGAATGACGTTGCGACTGCCGTCGCGAGACTGTACGTTCTCGCGCAGCGCGCGTCGACACAGATCGCCTCGCGCCAGGCCGACGTCGCTTTGTTCGAGCGGCTGCTGAAAGTCGCGCAGGATGAATTCACGGCCGGTACCGGAACGCGGCTCGACGTTGCACAGGCGACAGTGCAGCTCGATCGCGCGAAGCAGGCGGTCCTCATCGCACAGAACGATCAACGCACAGCGCTGCTTGCGCTGCTGAACGCGATCGGCGCCGATGAATCGTCCGATGTGGTGCTCGTCGATCCGCTGCCCGCCGCGCCGCCCGTCCTGCCCGTCGACAGCGCGCTCCGAGCGGCGCAGCAGCAGCGGCCGGAGCTCAAGGAAGTCGTCGCGCGCGAAAAAGAAGCGTCGCTTGGAGTCTCGGCCGCGCGAGCGCGACGCATGCCGAGCGTCGCATTCGACTTTGAAGGAGATTACAGCGGCAATCACACCAACGATCTGCTGTGGACGCGTCGCGTCGCAGCGACGTTGGGAATGCCGCTTTTCCACGCCGACATCAATGCCGCGGTCGCGCGCGCCCGCGCCGATCTGCACGATCGTGAGATCGAGCGCACGCAGCGCGAGCGCGACGTCGAGCAGGATGTTCGCCGCGCGGTCTTGAGTCTCGAAAATGCCAACGCGCGCGTTGCCGTGGCGACTGAAAATGCGCGCGTCGCCGAAGAAGCGTTGACCGTCGCGCAAGATCGGCGAGCGGCAGGGTACGGAACGCCGGTGGAAGTCGATCGGGCCCAGGACAGCTACCTCCCGCTCCGCGGGGACCACCTTCTCACCGCAGGCGGGGAAGGAGATCCCTCGCCCCGCGACGCGGGGAGAGGGTGCCGCGAAGCGGCGGGTGAGGGGAGGCCATGACCGCCGGAACGATGACGCTTCCTGGCGTTCACGCCGAGCGCCCTCCCGTCAATAAATGGTTGGTGACGGTTTCGATCACGTTCGGAACGCTGATGGGTGCGATCGACGCGTCGATCGTCAACGTCGCCGTTCCGCATCTCATGGGTTCCCTCGGCGTGACGATCGAGCAGATCACCTGGGTCACGACCGGATTCGTGATCGCTACCGTCATGGTCATGCCGCTGACGGGATTTCTCGCGCGGCTTTTCGGACAAAAACGTGTGTACCTGTTTTGCCTCGTCTTGTTCGGCGTCGGCTCGGCGCTGTGCGGCATGGCGCACACCCTTCCGCTGCTGGTGGTCTTTCGAATCATTCAAGGCATTGGTGCCGGAGCGCTGCAGCCGACCGAGCAGGCAATTCTCCGCCAGACATTTCCGCCGCAGGAGCAGGGCATGGCGATGGCCGTCTTCGGAATGGCCGTCGTCCTCGGCCCCGCTTTTGGTCCGACGCTGGGCGGCTACATCGTCGACAACTACAGTTGGCCATGGATCTTCTACATCAACATTCCGGTGTGCATCATTTCGCTTCTGATGGTGACGCGCTTCGTGCACGAGCCGGCCGACATACGCGCTTCGATGCAGAAGATGGCGGAGCGGCAGCGCAAGAACATGGATTGGTGGGGCATCGGCCTTTTGATCGCAGGTCTCGGATCGCTGCAGTACGTGCTGGAAGAAGGAAATCGGAACGACTGGTTCGAGTCGGGTGAAATCAAACTCATCACGCTGTTCGCCTTCATCTCGCTGGCGCTGCTGATCGTGCGCGAGCTGAGCGCGCGCGTTCCGGCGGTCGACATTTCGCTTTTCAAGGATCCGGTTTTCTCGTCGGGGACCATCATCGGCGCAGTGATGTTCGCGATGCTGATGTCGGTGACATTCCTTCTCCCTCTTTTCATGCAAACGCTCCTCGGATTTTCCGCGACGCAGTCCGGAATCGCGTTGATGCCACGCTCGCTCACGATGATCGTCGTCATGCCGATCGTGGGACGCCTTTACAACAAAGTTTCGCCTCGCGCCACGGTCGCGTTCGGGATACTGCTCTTCGCGTATACCGCGTGGCTGATGGGCCATTACACGCTCGCGACTTCGTCGCGCGGCGTCGTGAACGTTCTGATCATTCAGGGTGTGGCGTTCAGTTGTCTCTTCATTCCGCTGACGACGATTTCACTCAGCTCGATTCCGCGGCATCGGCTGTCGGATGCCACCGGACTCAACTCGCTGCTGCGTCAGGTCGGAGGCTCGATGGGTCTGGCGCTGATGGCGACGCTGATGACGCGCTCCGCAACGCGCGCGCGTGGCGCAATGCTCGCAAACGTCACGATGAGCCGCCCGGCGGTCGCAATGCGGATGGCGATGACACAGCGGATGCTGAGCGGGCGAGGGATTCCCAGCGCTGCCGCGCAAACCACGGCGGCACAACTGCTCGACTTTCAAATCCGGCAGCAGGCGATGGTGCTGGCTTTTGAACGGCTCTTTATGATTTGCGGAATTGCATTTCTCTGCGTGCTGCCGCTGGTGTTTTTCCTGCGGATGCCGAAGGGGGCGGAGAAAGCGGAAGTCCACGTGGAGATGTGAATGACGCAACGCGAACAAACAGCATCACCTTCGCCGAGTCCGGTCGCGCCGCTGCCCGAGATCGCGGAGCACGAGCCGGTCATCGAAGAAAGCCGGGCCAGGCGGATCTACTTCATCATCGCGATCGCGGTCGCAGTCCTGTTGATCGGATACGCGATCTACACGCTGATGACGTCGGGAAAAGAGGTGACCGATGATGCGCAGGTGGCGGCAGATGTCGTTCCGGTCGCGTCGCGCGTTGCCGGTCAGGTCGTTGCGGTTCACATTACCGAGAACCAGATGGTCCATCTCGGCGATCTGATTGCCGAGATCGACCCTTCTGATGCGCAAGTGAAGCTCGCGCAGGCGCAGGGAGACCTCGAGACGGCGCAGGCGCAAGCTGCCGATGCCGATGCCCGCGTGGCCGTCGCCCGCGCCTCGGCGCAGGGAGGATTCACTGCCGCGCAGGCGGCGGTGCAGAGCACGCGCGAAGCGGCCGACACGTCCGCCGCCGCGGTGACGGAGGCGCATGCCGCGGTTTCGCGCGCCGAAGCGAACGCCGAGAAGGCGCGACTCGATTTCGGGCGGGCGCAGGAGTTGGGCGGCAAAGGCGACATCTCACGGGCCCAAGTCGACGCTGCCCGCGCGGCGAACGAGACCGCGCAGGCCGATCTCGCGCAAGCGCGCGCGCGACTCCGTCAATCTGAAAATCAGCAGCAGGCGGCTCAGGCAAACATCAAGCAGGCGCAGGGAAGGTTCGTGCAGAGCACACCGGTCGCCGCGCAAGTCGCAGGCGCGGAGGCCCAATCGCGATTGGCGCACGCGCGAGTGCAGACGGCGCAGGCAATGCTGCAGGCGGCGCAACTCAATCTGTCGTACACGAAGATCGCGGCGCCGGCGGACGGAGTCGCGTCGAGACTTTCCGTCCATCCCGGATCGTATGTGAGCGTCGGTCAGCCGATCGTGCAGATCGTGCCGCGCAAGACCTACGTCATCGCGAATTTCAAGGAGACGCAACTCAAGGTGATGCGTCCCGGTCAGCGCGCGTCGATCAAAGTCGACGCGTTAGGTGGAAAAAAATTTGAAGGGCGCGTCGAAAGTCTTTCAGGCGGAACCGGAGCAACGTTTTCGGTGCTCCCTCCGGACAACGCGTCAGGAAATTTCGTGAAAGTCGTACAGCGCGTTCCGGTGCGGATCTCGTGGAATGGTCCGCCGGCTGACGTGGTGCCGGCCGGATCTTCTG
>QHVX01000339.1 GCA_003222375.1 Acidobacteriota bacterium | reverse complement strand
GACAACTGTTCCGCCGGTGAGGACAAGCGCAGCGGCGAGAAGAATGCTCATGCCAGCCGCTCGAGAATTCCGACGACCAGCGCCGTGAAGTCCTTCGCAACGCGCTGCGTCGTGTCCATGACTTCCTGATGGTGCAGCTTCTGTTTGAGGACGCCGGCGGCCATGTTCGTGATGCACGAGATGCCGAGGACCGGGATGTTCATGTGCGCCATCGCGACGACTTCCGGCACCGTCGACATGCCGACCGCGTCGGCGCCTAACGTCCGGAACGCGCGAATCTCGGCCGGAGTCTCGTACGTCGGCCCGGACAGCGCGAGATAAACGCCTTCCTGCAATTTCAGTCCGAGTTTCTTTCCCACTTCTCGGGCAATTTTCCGCAAATCTTCCGGATACGCTTCGGTCATGTCGGGAAAGCGGAGGCCGAGGTCGTCGATGTTTGGTCCACGCAGCGGATTAGCACCCATCATGTTGATGTGATCCGAGATGATCATCAGGTCGCCGGGCTTGTAGGACGTGTTGATGCCGCCGGCTGCGTTTGTCACGACGAGCTTCTTGATGCCGAGCCGGCCGATGACGCGCGACAGCAGCATCACCTCGGTCATCTCGTAGCCTTCGTAGAAGTGCATCCGTCCGCTGAGGATCACGATCGGCACGTTTCCGATCGTGCCGATGACCATCTGACCGGAGTGGCCGATGACGGTGGCTGCCTTCGCGCCCGGGATTTCACCGTACGGAATCACGGTCTCGGTTTTGACTGAATCGACGACGCTGCCGAGACCCGATCCGAGAACGACACCGATGTGGGGCGCCGTTTTTGTCTTGCTGCGAACGTATGCGACGGCGTCGTTGATCGGCTGAATCATGGCGGGCGAGTATATGCTTGCGTCCGTTCAATTCCCCGTCGTCATCCTGAGCCGCGAAGACGGCAAAGGATCTCGTGACCAGAGATCCTTCGCTTCGCTCAGGATGACGTGCGCTAAAGGAGCATGACGTGGAGCGACTTTCGGCCCTGATCGGCTTCGTTGTAATTCTGGGCATCGCGTTTCTGCTTTCGAACAATCGCAAAGCGATTCGATGGCGCACCGTGTTCTGGGGATTGCTGCTGCAGGTTCTCATCGCAATCGCAGTTCTCAAGGGAGAGCTCATCGCGGACGCGTTCAAATCGATCGCGGTGCCGATTGATCGCAGCGTCGCGGCGATCGTCTTCGTCGTCCTGGCCGTCGCGATTTATTGGCTCGTCAAGTTGATGCCGGTTGAATCGCGTCGTTTCGCGTGGTACGGCTTCGGCGTCGTCTCGCTCTATCTTTTCCTGACCTTCAACCTGCTGGCGTACATCTTCGAGACGATGAAAGAGATCGTCAACGTGTTGATCGGTTACACCGGAAAGGGTTCGGAGTTCGTCTTCGGCGAATTGGGTGTGCAGAACAGCAAGAAGATCGGGTTCATCTTCGCGACGCAGGTCTTGCCGACGATCATCTTCATCGCATCGATCTTCGCAATCCTCTACTACCTCGGCGTCATGCAGGTGGTCGTCCGTCTCTTCGCGAAGGTCATGACGCGTTTCCTTGGCGTGTCCGGCGCGGAGTCGACTTCGGTCGCCGCTTCGATCTTCATGGGACAGACCGAGGCGCCGCTGACCATCCGTCCATTCCTGCCTGAGATGACGATGTCGGAGCTCATGACGATCATGACCGCCGGCATGGCGCACATCTCGGGCGGAATCATGGCCGCCTACGTGCTGGTCGCGAAGGTCGACGTCATCCATCTGCTCACGGCCGTGATCATGACCGCACCCGGCGCGATCATGATGGCGAAGATCATTGTGCCGGAAGTCGATCAGCCGAAGACCGGCGGCGATGTCGAGGTCGTCGTTCTGAAGCAGGACGTCAACATCATCGACGCCGCCGGACGCGGCGCGATCGAAGGGCTGCATCTGTCGCTCAACGTCTTGGGCATGCTGATCGCGTTCGTCGCGCTGGTCGCGCTGCTCAACGGGATGTTTGGATTCGTGCACAACTACATCGCCTGGTTCCCGCCCAGCCTCGACATCGTCCTCGGCTGGATCTTCCGTCCGATCGCGTGGGCGATGGGCGTGGCGTGGAAGGACAGCCTGACCGTCGGAAATCTTCTCGGCACGCGCATGGTGCTCAACGAATTCGTCGCCTTCGCGAAGTTAGGCGAGCCGGGCGTCGGCAGCAGCCTCGCGGGTCGCAGCTTCATCATCGCGACCTGTGCGCTGTGCGGCTTCGCGAACTTCTCATCGATCGCGATTCAGATCGGCGGCATCGGCTCGCTCGCTCCCAGCCGGCGCAGCGATCTGGCGCGCCTCGGCCTCCGCGCGATGTTCGCAGGAACGCTGGCGAATTTTCTGACCGCCACCATTGCCGGGATGTTGTTGTAAGCGTGGTCTCGCGGTCTCGGAGTTGCGCGGTCTCGCAGTCGCCGAGGTAGACTGGTCGAGGTAGCCCACTCGCAGAGCCCTCCGTTTCGGCGCCACGAATACTATGAAGTCACTTCATGATCTGGTTGCTTTCCAGCGTGCGCTGGATATGACGGAAGTTGTCTACAAAATCTCCTCAGCGTTCCCGAAAGAGGAGTGTTACGGTCTGACGGCTCAGATACGGAGAGCATCTGTCGGCGTGGTGGCCCAAATCGCAGAAGGACACGGCCGAACTACGTACGGAGAATGGCGGCAGTTTCTGAGTCAAGCTCGAGGTTCATTGTTCGAGGTTGAATCTGAAGCGATCATCGCGACTCGCCTCCGCTTCATTTCTGCTGAAACATTTGAATCTGTGAATCGCGAGATTAAGCGCACCGGCAAGGCACTGGTTGGCCTTATCCGGTGGGTTCAGAAGATGGAACGCAGCACTGCGAGACCTCGCAACCGCGAGACTCCGCAACCGCGCTAGCGCAAGGAACTAACTAACTCGCGCATATCCTGCGGCAATGCCGCTTCGAAACTCCGCCCGTCGGGTAACGTGAGTCGCCACGAATGCAGCGCTTGCCGCGGGAAGGCGGCGAATAGCTTTTGCACGCGTTTGTCGGGAATGCCGCGCCATTGCGGGCCGGAGTACAGCGGATCGCCGACTAGAGGGTGGCCGAGGTGCTTGAGGTGAAC
>QHVX01000338.1 GCA_003222375.1 Acidobacteriota bacterium | reverse complement strand
GGCGATGTCACGAAACCCACCGCGCTTTCGATGCCGACGCGCGCCAGCCGCATCACGGCCTCATTGGCGCGAGGACCGCCATCGGCGGAAACTACGATTGGCGCTTCAACGGGAAGCAGCGTTCCGCACCACGATGCGAATTGACCCCCAAGGCCGATGTTGATCGCGCCCGCGATGTGTTCCGCGCCGAATGTGGCGGCGTCGCGTACATCGAGGACGATCGCGCCGCGGTTGATTTCCTCGCGGACGCTGTCGGCAGGTAACGGGACAGCCGTCACTTCCGAGAGAGCGCGCGCACCGCGGCGGTTGATCTCGGCGTCATGTGAAAAATACGCCGGGGCGGCCGGCATGTCGCTCGTCATCATCTTCACGAATTCGTCCCGCGGCATCGGCCGCAGCGCGTAATTCGTTTGCCGCTGTTTGCCGATCGTCGATGATGTCTCGCTCGAGATGTTGCGGCCGCACGCTGAGCCGGCACCATGCGCCGGCCACACTTCGACATCATCAGGGAGCGCCAGCAGTTTCTTGTGCAGCGAGTCGTACATCATCGACGCCATCATCTCGGATGTGTATCCGCGTCCGCCGGCGAGATCGGGCCGGCCGACGTCGCCGATGAACAGAGTGTCGCCGGTGAGCACCTTCGTCGGATTGCCATTGGACAGGACCAGCCAGCACAGACTCTCCGGAGTGTGCCCGGGCGTCTCGAGCGCTTTCAGCTCCGTCGATCCCACTCGGACGACATCGCCGTCGCGCACGCCGACGTGCGGAAATGCTGCATGGGCCTCGGCTCCGATGACAATTTGCGCCCCGGTTCGGGCCGCCAGTTCGCGATGCCCGCTGACAAAATCGGCGTGCAGGTGGGTCTCGATCACATATCGGATGCGGAGACCTTCACGCGCGGCCTCGTCGATGTACTGGTCGACGTCGCGCTGCGGATCGACCACTGCCGCCTCGCCACCGTCGCCGATCAGATACGAGGCGTGGGCAAGGCAGCCTAGGTAGAACTGCTTGAAATACATGGATGAGCTCGTGGAACCACAACATTTTATCGAGAAGTAACAGGAATGGCACGTCGCGCTCGTGCATTCTTCGAGGATCAGGGAGAATGATCCCATGCGACCGCTCGTCCCGGTAACGAGCTTCCTCGTCCTTTCGGCCGGCCTTGTTTTTGGTCAGCTTCGCGAAACTGTCAACGTCAACCTCGTCGAGGTTCCGGTCACGGTCGTCGATCGCAACGGCAATCCGGTGCGCGGTCTGACGGCGGACAAATTCGAGCTGATCGATCAGGGACAGAAGCGCGCGATCACCACATTCGAGACGATCGACTTCGCTTCGCAAGTGCGGAGCGCATCGCCATTGAACCCCGCGGCGCGCCGCAGTTTCCTGCTGCTCTTTGATTTGTCATTCTCCTCGCCGCTCGGCCGGACGAAAGCGCAGGAAGCGGCGCGAAACTTCATCGCGCGCAGCCTGCAGCGGCGCGATCTCGCGGCCATCGGAACGATCGACGTCGAACGCGGCTTCCGGCTGCTGACAGCCTTCACCACCGATCGCAACATGCTGGCGTCAGCGGTCTCCAGTCCGGTCAACTTCCGATCGAGCGATCCGTTGCAGATCAGCGGCGCGCAGACGTTCGATCCGACGCCGACCGTTACCGTCCAGGTCAACACCGACAGTCACGGCGTCGACGACTTCGTGAAAGAAATTCAGCGCGGACAGAACCGCCTCGACGATCAGTTCAATCGCAGCCGCATCGAACGCCAGGTCAATCTCCTCGGCGGCCTCGCACGGACGTTGCGCATGCTCCCCGGCCGCAAGCAGGTCGTTTTCTTTACCGAGGGATTCGATCCGCGGCTGGTGCAGGGGCGCGACGCGCGCGCCATTAGCGAGTCGATGGAAGAGATGGCCCTGGTCGAGCACGGCGAGGCCTACAAAGTCGATTCGGACCTTCGCTACGGCAACACCGCGAGCCTTTCAATCCTCGATCAGATGTCGCGCATATTTCGCGGATCGGATGTAGTACTTCACGGCGTCGATATCCGCGGCGTCCGCGTGCAGAACGATCTCGAGCTTGGCGCCAAGATCAATTCCAACGACGGACTCTTTCTGCTGTCGAATCCGACCGGTGGCGAGGTTTTTCGCAATTCGAACGATCTCGGTAACGACCTGCAGCGCATGCTTCGCCAGCAGGAAGTCGTCTACATCCTCGGTTTCCAGGCGCCGACAGTCACGCCGGGAAAATTTCACGATCTGAAGGTTCGTCTTCACGGCCTGAGTGGTGTCCGCGTCTTCCACCGTGCGGGCTATTACGAAGCGGGTGGCGAGAACGCGCTCGAGCGTACGCTGACCAATGCTGAGATCGTGCTCAACGACCTTCCGCAGGGGGACATCGGTCTCGCGACGCTGGCTGCGGCGTTCCCGACGAAGGAAAACGCGCAGGTGCCGGTGATCCTGGAGATCAATGGTGCCGATCTGGCCCGAGACGTAAAAACGAATACATTTAATGTAGAGATTTATGTTTATGCATTTGACGAGGACGGCATCGTTCGCGATCGCATGTTCCAGCGTCTTTCGCTCGACGTCTCGAAAGTCGGCGACAAGCTTCGGGCCAGCGGCATCAAGTACTACGCGACTTTGAGTCTGCCCGAGGGACGGTATGCCATCAAGAGTCTGGTGCGAGTGCCTGAGAGCGAGAAAAAGGGATATGCGCGCTTCGACGTCGTCGTCCCGCCAACGAGCGACGTTGCGGTGTTGCCGCCATTCTTCATCGAAGAGCCGGGCAAGTGGTTGATGGTCAAAGGCGGTTCGCACGACACGACAAATGCCGCCTATCCGTTCCAGATCAACGGCGAGCCGTTCATTCCGAGCGCGGCCGTCAACGTGCGCAATGGCGAGCCTCGCGAATTTGCGATCTTCGTCTACAACGCCGCCGCGGATGAAGTGACGTGGGAGACGACGGTGCGCGACGCG
>QHVX01000052.1 GCA_003222375.1 Acidobacteriota bacterium | reverse complement strand
TACGCGCCGCTTGCGGGGAGAGGGACATCACCGCGATCTCCGCGTGTAGGGGCGGTCTTCAGGCCGCCCGGCGGGCTAAAGCCCGCCGCTACACAGATCGCAGCCCGTAGCATCCGGCAACTTCTTTGCAGCGTGCTGAGGCGTGCGACGCCTCTGCGTAGCAGCCCTGCTCCTGGCCGCTTGCGCCACCAATCCGGTCACGCACAAGCGTGAGTTCAACATCGTCTCCGAGAGTCAGGAGATCCAGATCGGGCAGCAGTCGCACGAGCAGGTGATCCGGCAGTTCGGCGTCTACGATGAGAAGCCGGAGCTCAATCGTCTTGTTGACACGATCGGTCACCGCATCGCGGCGACTTCCGATCGCCCGAATCTGCCGTGGCATTTCACAGTCATTGATACGCCGATGGTCAACGCCATGGCGCTGCCGGGTGGCTACATTTACGTCACGCGCGGAATGCTCGAGCGCATCAACGCCGAAGACGAGCTGGCAGGTGTCCTGGGACACGAGATCACGCACGTCACGGCGCGGCATGCTGCGGCGCAGATGTCGCGCGCTCAGGTCGCACAACTCGGCCTGGCCCTCGGCTCCGTGATCGCCGGGCCGCAGGCGGCGCAGACCTATGGGCAACTCGTGGAGCTGGGAGTTAATCTCCTCTTCCTGCGTTACTCGCGCGGGCAGGAGAGTGAGGCCGATCTCGTCGGCACGGAGTACACCACGCGGGCGCATTTCAATCCCGTGGGTGTCGAGCGCATGCTGGTTGGGCTCCAACGTCTCGACAAACATCCCGCCAGCGGCATCGAACGCTACTTTCAGTCGCATCCCGATCCGGCCAAGCGCGTCCGCGACGTGCGAAAGAAATTGCAGGAAATCGCGACGACGAATCCCGCGGCGTTGTCGATCGATGTGAAGCGCGATCCGTATGTCCGTGTAACGGACGGAATCATGACCGGCAACAGCACCGAGCGGGTGGTGATTCGCGACAACACGATTTACGACCGCGAGCACGGCATGATTCTGCAAGCGCCCGGCGGATGGATTCCCACCACTTCCGAGGGGGCGCTCTTTGCGATGACTCCCAAAGGTCGCCGCCAGAACATGGCCTTCATCGCGCAGGAGGTCGAGAACCGGCAGCTCCAGGGTTACGACGCGCAATCCGCGATGCGCAATCAATTCCAGCAGATGGGACTGCAGTTTGCCGGATCGCGGCAGACAAGCACTGCCACCGGCCAGCGATTCGTGATCGACGTCTGGACGGGACAGACCGACAGCGGGCCGGTCGGCGTCGAGACCACGCAATTCCCGCACGGCGATCACGTCGCAGTGTTCATGTTCCTCACGCCGTCGCTGTCGCGCTATCAGAGTCCGTTAGGCGAGATCCTGCAGCGCGCGGTAATCGATCGCGCACGCGCTCGCGCCGTTGAGCCGGCGCGTATTCATGTCTCGACCGTGCGCGCAGGCGAGTCGTGGAGTGATCTCGCACGCCGCGCGACGCGAAATCCGGGCGACGCCGAGATCATCGCGAATATGAATGGCTTCGACGTGAAGGAGCTTCCGCGCACCGGCATGCTCGTGAAACTCCCCGAGGAGATCATCCCCGAGGAAAAGTAGAAAACTCAGCACTCAGCACTTCTACCCCATCGTCGTCCACTTGGTGTTGAGATCGATGCGCTCCGTGTTCTCCGGCCACGCCTCGGTTGCGAGATAGAACGTGCCGTCGCCGTCGCGCCGCACTCTCCGCGTCAGCTCGCTGACCGTGTAGCAGACGACTTTGCTGCCGCGCACGGTCTCGCGGTCGACCACCGTTCCAGTCCGCTCGGCGATGCCATCGTAAACGCGGACCTCGTCGAACATTAGAAATCCGGCCGGCGGACTTTCGCGGCTAATCCGAGGAATTCGAGCAGCACGATCGCGTACCAGCCGAAATCGATCTGCCACAACTTCCAGCCCAGGCGCGCCGACCACGGCTTCGCGTGATGATTGCCGTGCCAGTTCTCTCCCTGAAACAGATGCAGGATTCCGAGCCACGCGATGTTCTGCGACGAATCTTCACCTTCGCGGCGATGCGGACGCATGTGCGCGATGCTGTTGACGAAGCACTGCACGTGCAGCGACGCGGCCAGCCGCATCGGTCCGAGCCAGAAAAATGCGGCCGGGCCGAATGGGACGCCGCAGAAGAGCGACACCGCGAGAATCGGAATCTGCATGCGGTTCCAGAATCGATATTCCGGTTTGTCAAGATCAGGACACCATCGGTTGAGCGGAACATTGCCGGCCTGCCATAACCATCGGAGATGCGACCACCAGAAGCCGCCGATCGACGGACTCGAGATGTCCTCCGGCGTCTCGACTTTCGCATGATGCTGCCGGTGATTCGCGGTCCAGGAGTCCGGCGCGCCCGATCCGTTGAACATCGCGAAGAAAATCAGCGTGTGGCGGACGATGGGATGCAATCGCAGCGCGACGTGCGCCAGCGACCGGTGATATCCGATCGTGATGCCCATGCCGCCGAGCCAGGCGAACGCGAAGGCGATCGCGAAGACTTTCCATCCGGGGATCGGGAAAAAGATCATTCCGACCACCGCAAGAATATGGATGGCGAGGAGGTAAAGGAACGTGCTCCGGTCGCCCTTGGCGGCCTTCCACCACGGAGCTTTCCATGGTTCAGGTCCGAGGGAGGAGACAATCGGTGCAGAGACTGACGTTGAGGATTTGGTAATGGTTGCTCCACTCTACTCCGAATTTCCTAATTGTCAAGTCGGTAATATTCTTTAACATAATTGACAAACAGGCAACGAAGGCCCATGATGCTTCCATCATGTATGGCCAGATGCTGCGGAAGTTGCGCGAAGCCAAAGGGCGCGCGCAGGCCGATGTCGCGAGGAAGGCCGGGATTTCGCCCGCACAATTGGCGCGCCTGGAAACCGAGCAGCGCCGCCTCTATGTCGAGGACTTCGTCCGAATCGTCGAGGAGCTGGGCGAGAAACCGGGAAACCTCCTCCCCAACGACCTCGGCCACATCGGATATCTCAAACCGCTGATCGATCGCCTCACCGGCATGCAGCCCGAGTTCCTCGGGCGCGTCGAAGCGATCCTCGAGAAGATCGTGCTTCTCACTGACGACGTCATGTCGCTGACGCGCCTCCGCATCGCGCAAGACGCGCCCGCCGATGGCCCATCCCGCCGCCCACTTCCCACTCGCCAGATCAGTCCCTAAGGAGATGTCATGTTGACCATCGCGGTTCTCGTCGGAATTGCAGTCATCGGGTTTCTCTCCTGGACGCTCTGGAAAAGAACATCGTCCGATAAATTGGAGCTCTTCACCGACCGCCGTCGCGATTCATCGCGACTGGTCAGCCGTGGAGAGTTCGTCGACGGAAGCCGCCACATGCCGGTTGCGCTCGCGCTGACCGACGCGGCGTTCTACTACGAAAACTCCGACATGCAGGCGTCGCTCGAGCGGCAATGGATCCACGAAGTCGAGTACGATGATGAGCTTTCGACTGGCCAGTCCGTCGGCAAGGGAACCGTCCTCCGGCTTCGCTGCTTCAGTCAGAAGTTCGAATTCGTCCTGCCGGCGGAGGCCGTCCGTCAGTGGGAAAGTTTTTTACCGCCGCATCGGATGTCGGCCGCAGGAGTTTGAAGAGAAAAGGGAGCTGCAAATGAAGGTTTACGTCGGAAATCTTTCCAAGGAAATGAGCGAGACCGAGTTCACCGCGCTCGTGACGCCATTCGGCGCCACGAACAGCGTCAATCTCGTCAAGGACCGCATCACCGGCGAGCCGCGGGGTTTCGGTTTCGTCGAATATCCCAACGCCGAGCACGCGAAAGCGGCGATCGCGGCCCTCAACGGCAAGGAAGTCGGCGGGCGCGTTCTGCGCGTCAACGAGTCGCAACCGAAAGGGTCGAGGTCGTGACGCGAATTCTGCGCGAGCCGAGCCTTCCCGTTTCGGAGATGACACTGCGAAAGACGGCGCTGCGGGTGTTGAACGGCCAACGGCTGGTGTCCATCGAAGTCGATTACATCCTGCGCACGCTCGGACCGAAGGCGACGCAACAGGAAATCGACGCTACGGTCGTGCGTGTGCGCAGGATGCCGTGGGCGAGTCTGGTTCAGCCGGAGTAATTCTCAGCCGGCGAGCGTGCGGCCGTACGACGCGCGCAGCGTTTCGTAGCACTCGCAGGCGCTGAGCTCGAGCGGCTCGCGTTCGATGGCGATCGACTTCCGCCGCTGCTGGATGCCGGCGCCCAGAGTCAACTGCGCGATCGCTCCTTCCACTTCGCTTTCGCGCGCTCCGAGTGCGATGGCGATCAGACGCGTCGTGCTCTCGACTTCCGGCACTCCGGTTCGATCGTGAATCATCAGCAGCCATTTCGCCATCCGCTGCGACAGTGGATGGAACCGGTTGCAGACGGCGTTTTGTGCGACCTGGCCCAGGAAGGCGTGCGTGAAGCGGAGGAGATGTTTCTGCAACGCGCCGCCGCCGTGAAACTGCTTCAGAAGATCGTCGGCCGGCATCCGCAACGCCGAGCCGCTGTACTGCACCACTGTGTCGTCGATCTGCGTCTTGGCCTCCATGATCACGTCGAGACCGATCATCCCTTCGTTGCCGATCAGTCCCAGCTCGACCGATCGCTCTTCGCGCAAGGTCCTCACGACCGACACCACCGCATCGACTGGAAAGAACACGTAGCTGCTGTGCGCGTGCGCGTGCAGCACGATGTCTCCCACGTTGAAGAAGAACATCTCCGATCCGCGATGGATGGCGTTGCGCTCATGTACCGGAAGCTGTGACAGCAAACGATTTGTGGGCGCGGTGACCTGCTGTGCGACATTCGACATGAACTCTCCTCGAGCAGCATTCCATGTCGCACGTGATGGAAGCGGCGGGGTTGTCACAACAAGATACCACCGGTCGCAAGCTGCGATAGGATTTCCTCCATGCAACACGACATTCGATTCCGTCTCAACGGCCGGCCGGTTTCGATGGACACCGACGACCAGCGCTTACTGCTGTGGGTCCTCCGCGGCGATCTCGAGTTGACCGGCACGAAGTATGGCTGCGGACTCGGCATCTGCGGCGCGTGTACCGTGGCGGTCGACGGCCAGGCGATGCGTTCATGTCAGACCCGTCTCGGCGACGTGCAGGGAAAGAACGTCGTGACGATCGAAGGACTCGAACGCGACGGCAAGCTGCATCCGCTGCAACAAGCGTTCATCGAGCACGGCGGATTCCAATGCGGATTCTGCACGTCGGGGATGATCATGAACGCCTGGTCGCTCTTGCAGCAGAAGCCGCATCCCTCGCGCGATGCCATCGTCGAGGAGATGGACGGAAATCTCTGCCGGTGCGGCGCGCATCAAAGAATCATCGCCGCCATTCAGGAGGCCTCGAAATGAGAGCCAACCGCCGCGAATTCTGCAAGCTGCTGGGCGGCGGCATCGTCGTGCTGATCGTGCAGCCGGCGGTCTTGTTAGGCCAGCGCCGCGATTATCCTGCCGACCCGAACGCCTATCTCCGCATCGACGAGAACGGACGCGTCACGCTCTTCTCCGGCAAGATCGAGATGGGGCAGGGCGTGCACACCTCGCTGGCGCAGAGGGCGGCCGAGGAGCTGGGCGTGTCGGTCGAATCCATCACGATGGTCATGGGCGACACCGATCTCTGTCCGTGGGACGGCGGCACGCATGGTTCGCAGTCGACGCGCTTCTTCGGCCCGGCGGTGCGGGCCGCGGCAGCAGAGGCCCGCACGGTCCTCATGAAGTTGGCGTCGCAAAAACTCGGGACCGATCAGCTCACAGTCGCCAACGGCGTGGTGACCGACGGCAAGCGCAAGGTGACATACGGCGAGCTCGCGAAAGGAAAAGAGATCGCGCGCCTCGTCGATGGCAAGGCTGTGCTCCGCTCGGTCAAGGAATTCAAGGTCATCGGCAAGGCGACCAGGCGTCTGGATGGAAAAGACAAAGTCACGGGCCGGGCGATGTACGCGGGCGATCTCCGGCGTCCCGGCATGCTCCACGCGCGCCTTCTGCGTCCGC
This sequence comes from Acidobacteriota bacterium, assembly GCA_003222375.1. Taxonomy (GTDB): domain Bacteria; phylum Acidobacteriota; class Thermoanaerobaculia; order Gp7-AA8; family Gp7-AA8; genus Gp7-AA10. Next base: position 4,303 of record QHVX01000052.1, on the reverse strand, counting down.
CGATGCATGGCGCGACGCGGAAGTCACTCGACACTTCCAAAGCGAAGGCGATGGCGGGCGTAACGGTCATCGAGAACGGTGATCTCGTCGCCGTGCTTCACGCCGATCCGGAAGTGGCTAACTCAGCGCTGCAGTTGATCAAAGCGGAGTGGGAGAAGCCGGCGGCGGCGTTCGATACGGAGTCGGTTGGCGACTATTTCTTGAAGAATGTGCCGGGCACCGACAAGAGTGTCGGTGCTACGTTCGAATCGACGTTTCGGACGGGCTACCTCGCGCATGCGCCGATCGAGACGCACACCGCGGTCGCGGAGTTGAAAGACGGCAGGCTGACTGCCTGGGTCGGCACGCAAGGGCCGTTTCAGATCCGCTCCCAGATCGCGCAGGCCCTCGGCCTCGACGAATCGAAAGTGCGTGTGATCACGCCATTCGTGGGCGGCGGCTTCGGCGGCAAGAGTCGCGCCCAGCAGGCGATCGAGGCGGCGAAGCTGGCGCAGATCACCGGAAAGCCGGTGATGGTCACCTGGACGCGCGCCGAAGAATTTTTCTACGACACGTTCGGCCCCGCGGCGGTGGTGAAGGTCGCGGCGTCGATCGACGACAAAGGCAAGATCACGCAGTGGGACTACACCAGCTGGGCGAGCGGCGGGCGATCGTCGGAAGTGCTGTACGACGTGCCGGGCGCGAAGATTCAGACTCTGATGGCGCGCGGTTCGACAAATCTTCATCCATTCGGCACCGGACCGTGGCGCGCCCCCGGCGCGGGGACCAATGTCTTCGCGCGCGAGTCGCAGATCGACATCATGGCCGCGGCGGCGAAGATCGACCCGCTCGAATTTCGCCTCCGCAACATGTCCGACGCGCGCGGCCGTCGCGTCCTGCAGACCGCTGCCGACGCCTTCGGGTGGAAGGGTGGGGCGGGACCGTCGGGGCAGGGGCGCGGAATCGCAGTATCTATGGATGCAGGAACGTGGTGCGCAATGGCGGCCGAGGTGGCGGTGGATCGCAAGAGCGGGGAGATCAAGGTCAAACGCGTCGTCGCGGCTCAGGACATGGGCATCGTCATCAATCCCGATGGCGCGAAGATGCAGATGGAAGGCTGCATCAGCATGGGCCTCGGCTACGTTTTGACCGAGGAGCTGAATTTCAAGGGCGGCGAAATCCTCGATCAGAATTTCGTGACTTACACGCTTCCGCGCTTTTCGATGGTCCCGCGCATCGAAACGATTCTCATTTCGAATGATGACCTCGCGCCGCAGGGCGGTGGTGAACCGGCGATCGTTCCAATGGGCGCAGTGATCGCGAACGCCGTGTTCGACGCGGTGGGAGTGCGGATGTACCGGCTGCCCATGATTCCCTCGCGAGTGCTGGCGGCGCTTCGCTCATGATCTCGCGACGTAGATCATCGCGCTCCGCGCCAGCTCTCTGAGCGTGGCGGCCGATGATCGGCGGCGGCGCCTCTCTTCACGACGCGCGAGCCGTTCGACCTTCTGATCGGTCGGCCGAAACCCCATCTTGCGGTAAAACCAGAACGCGCCCGACGCGATCGCTTCGTCGTTGCCCAATCCGATCTGATAACGGTCGATCAAGAACACTCTCGACCCGAAGAGCTGTTGATAGAGCTTCAATAGCCGTGTGAAGCACCAGGCCGATTCGCCCGCCCGAAAGGCAGGAAAAATATTGAAACTGACCTCCATCTTGTCGCCCAGCGCGAAGGCGTCGCCGTAGCCGACCGGGACCCCGTTTCGAAAAAAGAACGGGGCGTATCCGGCGCGGATCGGAAGGCGCTTTTCCGGAACGAGCCCAAACAGAACAACCTCGAGACCGCGGCCGGCGTCAGCGGAGATGACCGTCGCCGGGTCGCCATATGTGAAGTTGTAGAGCTCGCGGTAGCGCGTGGCCAGGGCGGCGCGGGCCAGGTCGAGCGCTTCCTCGCCTTCCTGACGCGAGAGTTTTCTGACCGTCATCGGCGGACCCGCGAGGGCATCGACGATCGAGACGTCGCGGCGCTCCAGGATCGTGTCGCCGTAGAAGATCGATCGCGTTTTTCGTCGCATGCGGGTGCGCGACGTCTCCGCCGGGAACTTCCATCGAACCCAAAGGCCGAGCAGGTCGTAGGCGACGGGATCGATGTTTTCCAGATACCACTCCAGAGTGCGCTTCTTCGCGTATTCGAGATAGGGAACGTTCGCGTCGACGATGCGCTCCTGCAACTCCGGAATGGCGGGGGTGAGGACAGCCGCCAGGCGATCCTCGCTCGGCGGATCGTCCCAGTCGATCTTCAGCGTTCGCGGGAAACGGCTGCTGAGCCAGCGGACGAGATCGTAGGAGAAGACCATGTCGACCGATGTGCCGGCGATGCCGGCGTCGTCGGGATCGAGCAGCGTGTCGCGCATCCGAAACTTTCTGAGCGCCGCCTCCGCACGCCGCAGCTCTGTCGGCGATCGCGGATAGGCGCGCCGGAGAAGCAGTTGCTCGTGGCGACGCAATGACATTCCAAGATCCTACCTGCCCGGGATGTCTGAGCGCGGGTGCTGATGGCTTTAAAGGGTTAGGCCGTACAATAACTCTCACTGTTGAGCGAGGATGTCCACGCCGATCTGATGGAGTTCCAGCGGTACCTGCTGGATCAGATTCCGCCTCTCACTGCGTCGGACGCCGTCCAGACGCTCATGGAACAGCCTCCACAATTAATGATCAAACAGGTGCACGCCTGGGCCGTCGAGCAGGGACGTCTCCAGGATGCCTCGATGTCGGACTTTCTGTTTCATGCGCTCAAGAAGGTCTACCTCTTCGCGTCGCTCAAGCTCATCGACCGCATCGCGGTCGAAAGGTATCTGAACAGCGTTTTCCCGCTGGCGATGGAGATTTGTCCTCCGGAGGAGCGCGACCTGCTGCGCAAGAATCTGATCGCGCTGCGCGATTCGGCCGACCTGCTGGCGTCATCGACGCAAGGGGCCGTCGACGTCTCGCGAACGCCCGCAAAGAAGGAGGCGCCGAAAGGCCCGCTCACCGACGTGGTGGCGCGCAGCGCCCGGCGGCTCGGTTTGGTGATCGAGAGGCTCGCGAAGTATGTCCGCCCCTCTTCACCGGCCGCGGCAGCCGCTTCGGCGGCAGTGACCCCGGAGGAGACTCCATCATTTCAGCCGGCCGCCGAGCTTCTGACGATGGCCGCTGCATCGTCGACGTCCGATGCCGAGTTGCGCGAGTACATCCAGAGTCTCCGCCCTTACACCGGCGACGCGGATCCCGCCAGCCTTCTCCACGTTCTGGCGAAGGGCGTGCCGTCGTGGGACATCGTCCTTCCTTCCGACGCAAAGGTGAAAGCGCCGGCACCGATCGAAGCCATGCACAAGATCCTGACGCTCACCAACGACCCGAATGAAGGGACAAAGCGTTTTCGAGAGCTCGTGATGAGCGCAGTCGAACAATTCAACAGCGGGATGTTGTCGGCCGCTATCTCCATGCTGGAACTTGCCGCCTCGGTGATCGCGGAGAAGAAAATTGATCCGTCGACCGTCGACCGCGTTCGCGGCGACGCCGTCGAAGCGCTCAGCTTCGAGGAGATCAGGAAATACAGCGAGAGCAAATCGAAACGCGCGCTGCTCCCGAAGGCGCTCTCGTTTTTCCCCAGCCTGCAGATCGGCACGCTCTTTCAGGATCTCCGTGGAGAGCAGCGCCCCGAGCGTCGTCGCTCGCTCCTCGGTGTTCTCGAAGCGTACGGCGCGGAAGCGAGGGAGAAGGCCGTTGCCGAGCTGGAAGCGGAGCTCGATCGCGCGCCGGAGGAGATCGATACCTACTACCTCCGCAACGTCATCTATCTGTTGCACAGGATTCAGCGCGATCCCGATGTGCCGGTCGACAAAGAGATGCAGCTCATGACGCGAGCCTCCTCGCGCGGTCAATCGATCTACGTCATCAAAGAAGCGATCGTGCCGCTGGGGCAGATCAAGACCGGCGATTCCGTTCAATTGCTCGTTCTTCGCCTCGCCGAGTTCGAAGCGATTCTCCTCAAGAAAGACGCCTCGATCTATCCCGTCGATCAGGTGCAGAAAGTGCTCGACCGGATCATCGCCGCTCTGGCGCGCATCGCCAGCCCGGCGGCCCTGCTGACCATCGCCCGGCACGGTATGAAGGCGAACCCGATTCTCGGCGACACGCGTGCGCGGCTGGCCGCTCTGGCGCAGCACGACCTTTCGTTCGATGAAGCGACCGTCGACGTGATCGTGAAGGCGATTCGCGACGACCTCCCCAAGAAAATCCTCGGCAAAGTGCTTCCGAAGCTGGTCCAGCCGCCGCCGGTGCG
>QHVX01000342.1 GCA_003222375.1 Acidobacteriota bacterium | reverse complement strand
TGATGGGCGTGTTGTTGCCGCTCTTGCGCAGCTCGCGGCAGACATCGAGTCCGCTTTTCTTCGGCAGCATGACGTCGAGAATGATGACGTCGTGATCGAGCGCCCGCGCCGCGCGCAGCGCTTCCTCGCCATCGGCGGCCATGGCGACGACGTGCTTCTCGAACTCGAAGCCGTCGCGAAGCGCCACCGACATCGCGGGATCGTCCTCGACAACGAGGATCTTGCTCATGCGGCCTCCGTTTCATTCGTCTTTGGACTCGGCACAGCGGCGGCCTCGCCCTTCGGCAGCACGATCGTGAACGTGCTGCCCTGGCTGAGGGCGCTGTTGACTTCGACGCGTCCGCCATGCGCTTTGACGACGTGGTTGACGATGGCGAGTCCGAGTCCGCTGCCCTTCACGTCGTGAACGAGCCCGCTGCTGACGCGATAGAACTTGTCGAAGATCTTCTTCTGCTCCGATGCCGGAATGCCGATGCCGCGGTCGTGGACCGCGATGCGCACGGACTCGTCGTCGGCGCTCACGATCACATCGACGTTCTTGTTCCCGCCGGAATACTTCACGGCATTGTCCAAAAGATTCATCAGGACCTGCGCGATGGCATCGCGATCGAGGATGAGCGGCGGCAGCATCGCCGCCGGCGCGGTGAACGCAATGCCGTAGTCTTTGTCGCGCAACGGCATCGCGAAGGCGCAGACCGTGTCGTGCGCCAGCTCGACGATGTCTTCCTCGGCCATCTTGTACTTCTTCTGCGCCGATTCGATCTTCGAGAAGTCGAGGATGTTGTTGATGAGCTGCGTCAGGCGCCGGCTCTCGGCTTCGATGTACTCGCCATACTCGCGCACCTTTTCCTCAGTGATCACGCGGCCGAGGCGCATGTATTCGCCGAAGACGCGGATGGAGGCCAGCGGCGTGCGCAGCTCGTGGGAGACGTTCGATACGAAGTCGCTCTTCATCTGCGACAGCTTGAGCTGCCGCGAGGCCGCCTGAATCGCGAGGCCGATCGCGCCGAAGAGCACGATCATGACGCCGCCGCCTAACAGCGCGTTGTGCTTGAAGCTGATCGCCCCCAGCTGCTCCGGCGTTGCGCAGAGGTCTTTCACGCCCAGGCGCCAGTTCGTGAAGACGAACGACAAGGGCTGGCTCGCAAAGTCGCGCCGCCGAGCGAGGTAATCGTCGATCGAGAGCCGCAGCGAGGCCGCATCCGCTTTGTAGTGATCGGCCAGCGAGCGGCCGCCGATGTCGATCATCGCGGATCGCGCCAGGCTTTCATCGAGAATGAGACCCGCGACGCCGAGGACATGCTCGTCGTCGTCGACGACCGGACGCATGATGATGCGATTCTCGAGGTCGCGCTCGTCGACGCTCAGCGGCGGGTGGGGGATGGCGCGCTTCATCTTGTGCGCGACGTGCCACGAGACCGTCGCGAGCTTGACCGCCTGTTCTTCGTCACCGGGCAGTTTCTTCGGCGTGCCGACAGGCGAGAAGAAAGAATAGTACGCATGTTGACCATCGAAGTGCACGACGAAGAACGTCCGCACTCCGTCGACGGGCGTCTGCGCGAAGTGCGCTGCCAGGACGCCGTCCTGACAGAGGCAATTGCGCTCGATCGTCAATGCGCGAAGCGCGCTGGTGCGGTAGTACTGATCGATGTCGCCTGCGACGCGTTCCGCCGAATCGCGCAGCCAGCTGCGCTCCGCCGAGATCGTCTTGGTCTCCAGCGAGCGCAGGAAGCGGTACTGGATCACCACCAGCGCTGCGAGAGGAATCACGATCACCGGCACGAGCCAGAAAATGGATCGTCGAAAGACGCGAGCCATGTCGTTGCTTACGTATGGTCGCACCACCGGTACACAGACCCTTGTCACAATTTGTTACGAAACGCGTACGACGCCTTCATGAAAACCGAGCGGCGGTTCGGCAGCATGCGCTCAGTCTCATCGAGGAGGCGCCGAGGTTGCGGATGAGGGGCTGGACGACATCGCCTTGCCGGAAGTCGAGCGCGTAGGCCGCGGCGACCGATTCGCCTTCCTGTCCCTTCGAGCGTGCGCGTCAATCGGAGAGACTTTCCGTCACGTTCGGCGCGCAAGCTATCATCGAACCTCTCTGATGCTCAATGCGATCGATCTTCTCGAACGCGCAATCAGCTTCTGCACCAATCACTGGGTATTCTTTCTGGTTCTTGTTTTGGCGTTCGCCTTTCGGAACGTGGAGCCGCTTCTCAAGCGGCTGCGGCCGGCTGGAGAGCCGGCCACACGTGATTCAATCGCCTGCGGCCTGGTCGTCGTTGCCTCGCTCATCGTTTCCGTCGGCTACGCGCAATTGCATGGAACGCCGGTTCCGCGATACCACGACGACTTCGCGTATCTGCTCGACGGCGACACGTTCATGCGCGGCCGCATGTCGAATCCGACGCATCCGCTGTGGCCGCACTTCGAGACGATGCACGTGCTGCAGGTGCCGCGCACCATCTCGAAATATCCGGTAGGGCAGGGACTGACATTCGCCGCCGGCTCGATTCTTTTCGGTCATCCGTTGCGCGCGGTGTGGATCATCGGCGCGGCAGCGTGTGCCGCGATGTGGTGGGCCCTGCGCGTCTGGACCACTCCGGCGCTGGCGCTGTTAGGCGGAATGGCAGTCGCGATCCACCCGACGATGCTGGAGTGGATGGAGTCGTACCACGGCGGAGCGCTGGCGATGTTAGGCGGCGCGCTGTTGCTGGCGTCTGCAGGAAAGGACAAGACTTTCGGCGCGATGGCGGCCATCGGGGTCGTACTCCTGGCAATCACGCGGCCGTACGAAGGTTTGATTCTCTGTATCGCGATCGGCGTGGTGCTCATTCGTCGCGTCACGCCGATCGGAATTGCGATCCTTCTCGCCGGCCTGGCGTTGATCGCGTGGAACAATCGATCGATCACCGGGAACCCGTTCGTGCTGCCGTACTCCGTTTACGAGCGGCAGTACGATCCCGCGCCGAATTTTCTGTGGGAGAGA
>QHVX01000347.1 GCA_003222375.1 Acidobacteriota bacterium | reverse complement strand
GTCAGGTTATCGCGGACCGAGCCGGAGAAGTCATTGCCGCCCGACTTGGTGATCGTACTGACCACGCCGCCGGTGAAGCGTCCGAACTCCGCCGAAACGCCTCCGGTGAGGACGGTCGTCTCTTGAATGGCGTCCTCGATATAAAGAGGGTTCGGTTGTCCACGCAGGTTTTCGTTGACAATCACGCCATCGACTAGAAACAGACTATCGAACGAGTGCGATCCCGAAATGGTGATCTGATTGTTGGGCCCTGCCTCGGTGACGCCGGGCGACAGCAGCGTGACAGCGTCGATTGTGCGGTTGATCGGCAGCTCGTTGATCGTGTCGATCTTGAAGTTGGTGGTCACCTGCGTGCTCTCGGCGGTCGGTGACGCCGCCGCCGTGACCGTGATCGCCTCGGTAACCGAGGAGACTTTGAGGTCGACATCGGCGCGACTGGTCGTCGACACGTTGACCGTCACGTGTTTGCGAACCGACTGCATGCCCGCCAGCTCGAATGTGGCGGTGTACTCGCCGGGTGGGAGGTTGGAGAAGTTGTAACCTCCGGCCTCGCCGCTGACGGTTGTTCGAGTTCCCTGCATTGCAGGCGACGCGACGGTCACCGTCACTCCCGGCAATGCTTTTCCATCCGTGGTGACTGTCCCGAGGATCGTTCCGGTCGTTGTCTGGGCAAGCAACGTAGCCGGCAACAGGAGCAACAGCGCACAACGCCAGAGGAACTTCATGCATGCCTCCGCGAAAAAGGGTTCACTGCTGTTGGACTGAACGATTTTGGCCGGTATTCTACATTGAGTGATCGAGGAGAGACGTGAGTTTCAACGGCTGAATCTGACGAAGCCGATCGATGGCTGGTTCGGCGATTTCTCAGTCTTGATTGTCGAGGTCAGCGCGAACGGCGCGAAGATCGTTCACGACGACGACATTCCGCGCGGCTCGCGCGGTCTTCTGCGTTTCTCTTGGCGCGGCAGCGACATCGAGATCCTCTCGCAGATCACGCGCAGCGAGGGCGCGCGCTCCGGTGTGCATTTTCTGGATCAGAGCGCAGAGCTTCGGCAGATGATCTCGGACTCGGCGTCCGAAGTGCTTCGCGCGCGACAGGCGAATGCCGCCGGAGATCGCGCGCGCAACATCGTCGGCGACGAAACCCTCACCGCCGCCTCGGCGGGCGTGCGGGCGGCGAGCGGCTTTCTGCAATACCACCTCACGCCCGACGGCTGGAAGTGTCATCGCGCCCTGCTTCCCGATCAACCCGAAGATGGCTTCACGGTCTCCGCGAATGAATCGCAGGAGCAGATCGATCTTCTCTGCACGACCTATGAGAGCGGGAACGACGAAGCGAAACGGATGACGCGGATGATCGCGGAGGTCAGCGTCACTCGCTGAAGGGCGTGGCGACGAGGACTGTGGCGATCGTCTCGCCGGCATTTACATTCGTGATTCCGGTGTCGACGATCGCAAATCCGTTGGCGTGCACCATCGAGGTCGAAACGCCCGACCCTTGCGCCGTCATCGGATAGGCGACCAGCTCACCTTCGCGTGCGACGACCCGCACACGCAGGTAGTTGCGCCGATCGCCGCGCGACTTCAGAGGTCCCATCAGACGCGTCTTCACGGTCGGCGGAAGGATTCCGCTCTTCTGTCCCGTCGCTTTTCGCAGCGCCGGCGCGATGAATAGAAGAAACGAGACCATGCAGGACACCGGATTGCCGGGAAGGCCGAAGTAGACGCGATCGCGAACTCGCGAAAGGACGACCGGCTTGCCGGGCTTCATCGCGATTTGCCAGAACTTCGTCTGGGCGCCGAGAGCATCGAGTGCATCTTTGACGAAGTCGTATGCGCCGACGGAGACACCTCCCGACGAGATGATGAAATCCGATTCGAGCGCCGACTCGATCGCGGCAATCGTCGCCTCACGCGTGTCGGGGACGATGCCGATCATCCGCGGCAGTGCGCCGGTTTCGCGTGCGAGCGCCGCCAGGGAGTACGAATTCGAATTCACGACTTTTCCGAGCGGCCGCGGCTGATCGACGTCGACGATCTCGTCTCCGGTCGAGATGATCGCGATTTCCGGCTTGCGCGCGACGCGGACCACCGACTTCTGCACGCTGGCGAGGACTCCGATTTCCGCGGCGCCGACGAACGTTCCTGCGCTCAGGACGACGTCGCCGGCGCGCATGTCCTCGCCGCGTTTACGCAGGTTCACGCCGCGCTTCAGCGACTGTTTCACCGTCACGAAATCCGAGCCGGCGTCGGTGATTTCGACATGAGCGACTGTGTCGGCGCCGTCGGGAATCAGCGCGCCGGTCATGATGCGGATCGCAGTTCCGGCTTCGACTTTCTTTGTCGCGACGCTTCCGGCGGGCAGGTCTTCGATCACTTTCAGGCGTGCCGGCGGATTTGCGATGTCGTCGGCGCGGACGGCGTAACCGTCCATCGCGGTGTTGTCGGCTTGCGGGATGTCGGAGTTCGCGACGATGTCCTCGCGCAGCACGCGGCCGAGTGCGTCGGTGAACGCGACCTGCTCCGTGCCGAGGACCGCAATCTCCGCGAGCACGCGCTCCTGCGCTTCTTCGACGGAGATCATCTGCTCGCCGGCGCGGGGAGCTTGGAAGGTCGTCAATAGATCACCACAGAGGCACAGAGATCACAGAGATTTCTCTGTGTCCTCTGTGGCTCTGTGGTGAATTATCCCCCCGAGAAGGCGACCACGATTTCGATCTCGTCGCCGCTTTTGAGCTGCACGTTCTTCTCGCCGTGCACGATGAGGTCTCCGTTGACTGCGAAGTTGTAGAGCTCATCGCGCTCGTCTTCGATGCCGAGGTTCTCGATGACTTCGCCGAGGGTGGCGGCGGTCATCGTGATGACTTCCGGACGGCCGTTGCGAAGCGGCTCGGGAAGGCGAACGCTGATCATGATGCCAGCACCGATTCGAGCTCGCGCCGCCATTCGGGGCGCGGCAGGCCCTCCTCGGTCAGATTCGAGA
>QHVX01000346.1:3343-8984 GCA_003222375.1 Acidobacteriota bacterium | reverse complement strand
TCGTTTCGCGATCGGGCTTCTCATCGCGCTCACGCTGCATTCGCTTCTCGACAGTTTCTATCCAAACGCTCTGGCGTTCTTCAATCCTTATCTGATCCTCGTTGTTTACTACTCGATGGGCGGAAACCTCGTCGGCGCAATCTTCGCCGGCATCGCGGCCGGTCTCGTCCAGGACGCGTATTCGATGTCGATTTTTGGTCTGCACGCGTTTGCGCTGACCGTCATCGCATACGTCGTCGCGTACATCAACGCGCGACTGATGTTGCGCGGCACGCTGATGTTCGGCGCCTGTCTGTTCGGCGCAGTCATTGTGAACGAGCTCGTGATCTTCGTTCTCGTCAACATCCTGCTCAAGCAGAAGATCGAGATGTTCGAGCAGGCGATGATCGTCAAAGCGATCTTCACATCGTTGTTCGGAATGCTGGTGTATCAGTTGTTAACACTGTTCCTGAGAGAAGAACCGATTGAGGCTACGAGAAGACCAGCGTACTAATGGTTAACCGTTATGCGAGTCTATCGAGATGATCAGAAGTTCCTGACCTTCCGCATCAACGCATTGTTGTGGGCGATCGTCGCCATCTTCGTCTTCCTGGCCGGTTCGTTCTGGTTCGTCCAGGGAGTGCAGGCGGAGAAATATCGCAACCTCTCGGACGCGAACGCGCTGCGTCCGGTGGCGATGCCGGCGAAACGCGGCCTGATCCTCGATCGCGAAGGCAAAAAAATTCTGGCCGACAATCAGCCCGCCTACTCGCTGACGCTCGATCGCGTCGTGATGCGGCCCATCGTCAAGAGCGACAAGACGCATCGCGGAAAACTGGTCTCCTTTCTGGCGACCTCCCTCGGCACGACGCCGCAGGACATCGAGGCGCGTTTCGAAAAAGGAAAAGTGATTCCCTTCGCACGCCCGATTCCGGTGGCCGAAGACCTGACGATGTCGCAAGTGGCATCGATCCAGGCCGAGTCGCTTTCGTTTCCGGAGCTTAACGTCGAGCCTGTGCAGCGCCGGAACTATCCATATGGCACGTTGGCGTCGCACGCAATCGGATTCATCGGCGAAGTATCGGAACGCGATCTGATCCAGCACAAGGAGCTCAAGCCGGGAGACTTGATCGGCAAGCGCGGCGTCGAGCTGATGTACGACGAATACCTGCGCGGCAAAGACGGCACACAATTCTGGGAGTACGACAGTCACGGCCGCCGTCTCGCGGAAGTGCGCACCGCGCGACAGGATCCTGTCGCCGGCAGCAACGTCTATCTGACCGTCGACTTCGATCTGCAGCGCCGCGCCGAGCAGTATTTCGTTGAGAACGAATTCGTCGGCGCTGTGGTGGCGCTCGATCCACGCAACGGTGAAGTGCTGGCGATGGTCTCTTCGCCCGAATTCAATCCCAACGTTTTCTCTAAACGCTTCACGCCCGATACCTGGAAGGTGATTTCGTCAAATCCGTTCAAAACGGAGCTGAATCGCGCCATCCAGGGTCTTTATTCGCCCGGATCGGTTTTCAAGACGACGATGGCAGTGGCAGGGCTCGCGGAGGGAGCGATCGGTCCCGGAACGACGTTCGACTGCCCAGGGAGCGCCGTGTTCTTCGGCCGACGATTTCGCGATTGGAGAAGGCAAGGGCACGGTGTCGTCAGCGTGACGACGGCCCTGAAAGTTTCCTGCGATATCTTTTTCTACAATGTTGGCGCGCGACTCGGCGTCGACAAAATCTCCGAATGGGCCCACAACCTCGGCTTCGGCGAGATCTCCAAAATTGATCTCGATGGTGAGAAGGCCGGCATTGTTCCATCGACAGAGTGGGCGGCGAAGAAGCAGCACCGAAAGTGGTACCCGAGCGAAACGATCTCCGTCGCCATCGGCCAGGGACCTCTGATCGTCACTCCGCTGCAGACGGCGGTGATGATGGCTACCATCGCGAATGGCGGAACGATTTATCGGCCGCACGTGGTGCGCATGATCGAGCGTCAGAAACCAGATGGCTCGATGGAGAGGCTGCAGGTCGCCAGTGAAGTCCTCCGCAAAGTACGCATCCCGGACACGGCCTGGAAGACCGTGACCAATGGTCTTTGGAAAGTGGTCAACGAAGAAGGGGGCACTGGCGGAAACGCACGCGTGGCGGGCCTCGACATCGCCGGCAAAACCGGCACGGCGCAGGTCATCGCGCAAAGCGGCTGGTTCAGCACCGCTGGCCTGCCGTTCATGCAACGCGATCACGCGTGGTTCGTGTCGTACGCCGAAAAAGAAAATCCGCAGATGGTGGTCGCGGTATTCGTCGAACATGCGGGCCAGCACGGCGGCACGGACGCGGCCCCGCTCGCCAAGCTGCTCTACGAATCGCGATTCAAAGGACAGATCGAAAACGCGGCCCTCGATCTCAACAATCCCGACACGCTCGAAGCGATCCGCGAAGGAAAGCTCCCCGTTCCCGGTCAGGAGAAGAAGGCTCCTCCCGCTCCGGCGAACTCCAACTTCGGCCACTGATGCCTCGCGCGCGTGCGCTGTCCGCCCTCGATATCAATTTCATCGGGACCGCCATCGCGATCACGGCGATCGGTTGCATGCTGATCTACAGCGCGACGTACTTCACGGATCCGAGCCTGAACCTTCTGCTCAAACAAGTTCTGTGGATCGCCATCGGCATCGCGCTGATGCTTCTGTTCATGCTGGTCGACTACCACGTCTTCTTCGAAATTGCGCCGGTGCTGTACGGCATCGGCAACGTGCTTCTCGTGTACCTCCTCATCTGGGGAAAAGTGACGGCGCACGTGAAGTCGTGGATCCACATCGGCAGCTTTCAATTTCAGCCGTCGGAGTTCATGAAGATCTTCACGGCCTTGATGCTCGCCCGTTACTTTGATCGTCAGGAGAGCGCCTACATGAACACGCGCTCGTTCCTGAGAGCGATGGCCATCATCGCGCTACCGGTCGGATTGATCATCGTCGAGCCGGACTTCGGCACCGCCGCGACATTCTTTCCGCTGGTCGCGGTCGCGATGTTCTTCGGCGGCATCCGTTGGAAGGTGTGGGTTGTGGCCGCGATCGTCTTAGTGATCGCACTTCCGGTCGGATGGACACTGTTGCATCAATATCAAAAGGACCGTGTGATCACGTTCCTCAATCCCGATCGCGATCCCAAGATAGCGATCGGTTCGGGAGGGATCCACGGAAAAGGATTCCGGCAGGGAACGCAAGCGAAGCTCGAATATCTTCCCGCGCGTCACACCGACTTCATCTTCGCGGTCCTCGGCGAGGAGTGGGGCTTCATCGGCGTGATGATCGTCCTCGGGCTCTATCTCTTTTTGATCATCCAGGCGCTGAACTTCGCCAGGAACGCCCGCGATCGCGGCGGCACATTTCTCGCGATCTGCCTCATCTCGTTTTTCATCTTCCACGTGCTGATCAACGTCTCGATGCAGATCGGAATCCTGCCCACGACCGGCATCCCGCTGCCGCTGATCTCGTACGGCGGATCGTCGACGATGATGTTTCTGATCGCGATCGGACTCATGGCGAACGTCGACATGCGGCGGTTCGGGCACGTCTGAAACAAAAAGGGCAGCCGTTTTGGCTGCCCTTTGAAGTTTCTGGCTGTTGACGTCTTACGACAGAGTCACGTTTGCGGCCTGCAGGCCTTTCGGGCCCTGCACCACGTCGAACTGAACGTGGGCACCCTCGGAGAGGGAGCGGAAGCCGTTGCCCTGGATGGCGGAGAAGTGGACGAACACGTCCTCACCGCCCTCCGTCGTGATGAATCCGAAGCCCTTGGCGTCGTTGAACCACTTAACGGTACCGTTTGTTTTCACGGGTGAATCTCCTTTCTGTGCTGCCAGTCGGAGATTCGAAACCGCGAGGTTCTGCGTCTCGAAAGGCAAACAACGTAGTGGCAAAGAAAACCTTGGTGAACACCCAGCCATTCCCTACCGCCTGAATTTGTCAACTTCTCGACGGTCGCGCTTGGTTGGTCTCCCGCTCCCCCTCTCGCGCATCGCGATCCGCAACACATCCCGATCCTGTTTTGGGGTCTCGTCGACGTACATCGTCCGGGCAACCTCTTTCGACACCGGACCCGCCGGCAGATCCTGTACGACCACCCGCCGGTAATGGGTGCCATGCATGAACTCGATGACGTCGCCGGGCTTAACGGCCGCGGCAGGCTTGACGCGTTGGCCATCGATCTTCACTTTGCCGCCGCGGCAGGCCGCGGCTGCCTCGCTCCGATGTTTGAAGAGGCAGGCGAGTTTCAGCCAGGCGTCGATTCGGTGTCTATCACTCATGGCGGCTATAATTCTCGAACCATGATCAAAGCGGACATCGTCAATAAAGTTGCCGAAATGTCGGAAATTTCGCGCGTCAAGGCGGCCCAGGCGGTGGACACGGTCATTGAAGGCCTTCGCAATGCGCTTGCCCGAGGACAGAGGATTGAGCTGAGAGGGTTTGGGGTGTTCCAGGTCAAACAGCGCAAGAAGGGCATCGGACGCAATCCGAAGACCGGGGTCGAGGTGAAGATTCCACCCGGAAACACGATCCGCTTCAAGCCCGGCAAGGAGTTACGCAACCTGCTCTGATGGCGTATTTCACTTCCGAGTCGTTCGCGTTTCTTCGAGAGCTCAGCAAGAACAACAATCGGGAGTGGTTCGCGGCCAACAAGAAGCGATACGAAGCGGAGCTGCGGGATCCTGCCCTCCGCTTCATCAGCGATTTCGGCCCGCGTTTGAACCGCATCGCTCCGCGCCTGGTCGCCGATCCGCGCCCAGTTGGCGGATCGATGTTCAGGATCTATCGCGACACGCGATTCTCACGCGATAAATCTCCCTACAAAACGCACCTCGGCATTCACTTTTTTCACGAGAAGGCGAAAGCCGCGGCGAGCGTTCCCGGCTTCTATCTGCACATTTCGCCGGAGCAAAACTTCGCTGCGGCCGGCATATGGCATCCCGATGCACAGTCGCTGGCGAAGATCCGCGCAGCGGTCGCGAACGGTTCATCCGATTGGAAAGCGATCAAGAAGTCGAAGGTGCCGATCGAAGGTGGCTCGCTCAAAAGACCACCGCGCGGTTTCGCCGCTGATCACCCGATGGTCGAGGACCTCAAGCGAACAGATTTCGTGACTTCCGTTCCATTGAGCGAGAAGGAGATCTGCAGCAACAAATTCATGGCAGACTTCGCGGCCGACTGCCGCAAGATGACGCCGCTTGTTCGGTTCGTTGCCCGATCGCTGAAGTTGCCATGGTGATGGAGACAGTCCTCGTCCTCGACTTCGGATCGCAATACACACAGTTGATTGCCCGCCGGATTCGAGAGCAGCACGTCTACTCCGTTGTCCACCCCTTCGATTATCCGATCGAAAAGATTCGCGAGCTGAATCCGAAGGCGATCGTGTTTTCCGGCGGCCCGCAGTCGGTGTACGCGGAGTCAGCTCCAATCTGCTCGCGGGAAGTGCTGGACGTCGGCGTTCCGACTCTCGCGATTTGCTACGGCATGCAGCTGATGGCGTACCTCCTGGAAGGCAAAGTCGAAGCAGCCGATGAACGCGAATACGGCCGCGCGGAGATCGACGTCATCGCCGATTCGCTCCTGCTGGCCAACACGCCGAAACATCAACGCGTTTGGGCGAGTCACGGCGACCGCATCATGCGC